>NZ_JAGYFX010000122.1:0-16385 GCF_019946615.1 Pseudomonas sp. BF-R-01 | reverse complement strand
GTGTCAGGCGATATCAATGTTGACTGATACGCCGCCATCGCCAGCAAGCCGGCTCCTACAGTTCATGTGGTGTTATTCCTCGTCGCTGTCGTCCAGGCGCCAATAGCCGACGGCTTTGACGAACTGCTCGTTCAGCCCGTGCTCGTCCAGCAGCACCCGACGAATCTGCCGCGACACTTTGGTCTCGGTCGCCACCCACGCGTATAGATTGCCGCTGGGCACTTGCAGCTGTTTCACGGTGGTCAGCAAGTTGTTCTTGCCACCTTCGCGCAACACCCAGATCACATTGACGTGCGCCGGGCTTTCGAGCTTTTGCTGTTCCGCGCCGTTCTCCACTTCAATGATCACCTGCGCCTGGCGATTGGCCGCCAAACCCTCCAGCCGTCGCGCAATCGCGGGGATTGCCGTCTCGTCACCAATCAGCAAATAGCTGTCGAACATGTCCGGCACGATCATCGATCCCCGTGGCCCGCCAATGTGCAGGAACTGTCCCGGTTTGGCCTGTTCCGCCCAGGTCGAAGCAGGGCCGTCGCCGTGCAACACGAAATCGATGTCCAGTTCCAGCGTGTCGAGGTCGTAGCGACGCGGCGTGTAGTCGCGCATCGCCGGCATCGGGCCGTTGTCCTTACCGGCACCGAGCACCAGGGTCTCCAGCGCCGCTTGTTCTGCCGCGTTCTGCGGGAACAGCAGTTTGACGTGGTCGTCTGTGCCGAGGCTGATGAAACCTGCCAGCTCTGGCCCACCCAAGGTAATCCGGCGCATGCGCGGGGTCAGGTCAACCACGCGCAACACTTGCAGGCGACGGCGTTTGATTTCATGCATCACGCGGTGAATGGTGTGCTCGATCACTTCAGTCATTCAGCTTTCTCCTGAGTGGGTTGAACCAAGGGGCCGTCGACGATGGCTTTGGCTGTGTTGTTGAGCAGGGCGGCGACCCGAATGATTTCTTCTGCGCTCCAGCGACCGTGGTGCAGTTGCAACGCGTGACGCAGGTTATGCACCGCTTCGTGGATCTCGGGCGGACGGTCATGGCCGCGCAATGAGCGCTTGCTGACATCGATGCGCATCCGCACGCCGTCCAGTGCAACCGCTTGCTCACTTAAAGACAGACGACCGGCGTCGGTCACGCTGTAGCGTTTTTTTCCGCCTTCGGCATCGCCCTGGATCATTTCGCTTTCTTCCAGAAAGGTCAGGGTCGGGTAGATCACGCCGGGGCTGGGGCTGTAGGCGCCGTCGAACATGCCTTCGATCTGGCGGATCAAGTCGTAGCCATGGCAGGGCTGTTCGGCAATGAGCGCCAGCAGCAGCAATTTCAGATCGCCGGGGGCAAACACCCGTGGGCCGCGACCGCCGCGTTCGCGACCGGGGCGTTTCTCGAAGCCGTCGCGGCCGTCACCGTGTTCGCGGTGGGGGGAATGATGGTCTCTCATTTTTCCTTCTCTCTGTCGTGTTTAGATACAACTTAAGATATATCTTATCGAGAGGGCAAGCGAACAGGACCAACGGTCGTCGCCGAAGGACGTCGTGGCGGATTTCAGTGTGGGGCGGGAAAAAGGCGTTTTGCAGCTTGCTGTTTTAGAGTGTTTGATCTAATTATGCGTAACTAACAGAGAGTGATTATTAATAATTAGACCTAAGTAGTCTTTGTCTTACAGAGACTGTATTTAGTTTGACTGTGTGCTTTTTTTGTTAAAACTGTTTGTAGTATGTTTCTGTCGGGTGAACGGTTTAATTATTGATTTTTTGGGTTTTTTCTACTGGGTCGCGGGCGGTTGTTACTACATGTTCTTCGGAAGTTGCGTACTTACTTTCTTAAGTAATTGGCCGATCATTCTCCTCGTCGAAAGTTGAGCCAAATTGCCACTATTTAAACCGGCGATAGGGACGATTCACGCTTTCCACGGACCAATCCTTTGAAAAAGACAGGTACTAAACAATGTTCAAGAAGTTTGCAATCGCCGTTCCGATGACCCTCCTGGCCCTGAGTGCTTCGATGGCGTTCGCTGCGGATGAGTCGCGCACCTCCATCAACATCACTGCGGAAATCCCGAGCAAAGTGTTTCACGCTCAACCCGTGGACCTGAACTTCGGTAAAGACGAAAGAATGCAGTACCAAATTGGCGCCGGCACCCTGTCGGAGGTCCGTGGCACCTACGATATCCAGCACACCAACGGCTCGGTGGGCGCATACGTCGTCGGCGGCCCGACGCCGCTGTTCAACGGTAATGCGACCTTGAACATTCCGCTGACCTACACCTTCAACGGCACCGTACTGACTGCCGATTCGAAGGAAGTGGTCGGCGACGTCGAGTCCAACGGTGGCATGCGCGCCGACCTGGTTATTACTGCAGAAAAGCCGGGCAACAATCAGGTGGGTATTTACACCGCCAACCCCGTCGTCATGTTTGATGCCATTCCGCGCATCTGAATGACAGCGTTCTGTCAGCAAGTTCTTGCTTGATAACGCTCACCGATCGATAGGGTTGTAATCCCTGTCGATCGGGTTTCACCGTCTTTATCCACAGAGTATTTCATTCATGTTCCCGATGACTCCCATCGCGACGGCGCTTGCCTTGTGTTTTTGCGCAACTGCCCTGGCCGCGCCAGCGGACAACGGCCATACACCTCGAAGTTTGCTGGCGCAGGCCAAGGGTTTACCGAGCGAATTCGAAGAACACTTCTTCGATGTACCGTTGGCGGTGCGCGTGGAACTTGATCAACAATTTCTGGGGGAGGCGATGGTCGTGTTGACCCGCGACGACCGCATCACCCTCGTTGACTTCACCGATGTCAGTGACAGCGCGATCAAAGCCAGTGAACGCGACACCTGGTCTAGCTATTTGAAGCAAGGCGTGGCGCTGGGCAACTGCGAGGCGAAATGCCCCGAGTCGCTATTGGCCGTGCACTACAGCCTGGAAAACTCGCTGGTGTCGATCCTCACGGAAAACGCCGAGCGCGACGATCAGGTCCAGCGTTATTACAACCAGCCCGAAGGCGGCAGCAGCGGGTTGATCCTGCGCAACCAATTGAACCTCAACGGCGGGCAAAACCAGGACCTTGGCGGGCGCTATGGTCTTGAAGCCAGCAGCAGCCTCGGCAACTGGACTCAAGCGGTGAACCTGCAACTGTCGCGACTGGGCGGTGTGGATAACCAGACCTATCACGCCGTGCATGAGCTCTATACCCAGCGTGAACTGGAAGGCAGCTTTGTGCGCCTGGGCTATTTCACCCCCACCTCCGAAGGGCTGACTCGCCAGCCGCGTTCCTTCGGCGCGAGTCCCGACACGGCGCTGGGCGTGATGTACGGCAGCTCCGACAGCCTGGCCATCAACCAGCCGACGCCGGCGGTCTACCCGATCTACGTCACCGCCAATCGCCAGGGCTCGGTGGAGATCTACCGCGACGGTTTGCTGATCAATACGCAGGCGATGCCCGCAGGCCTGCAAACCCTCGACACGCGGCCGTTGCCCGGCGGTATCTATGAAGTGGAAGTGCGCCTGATCGAAGACGGCCAGATCACCTCCAGCACCCAGGAACTGGTCTACAAACCGAACAACTGGCGCAACCACGACGAGCAATGGCGCTACAACCTGTTCGCCGGGCGTGAATCCAAATTTCTCAGCAACTGGGACGATCAGAACGACGGCGACATGACGGCCGGTGCCGCCTTCAACTTTCTGCTGCACCCGCGAGTCATCCTCGGCCTGTCAGGTCGACAGGTGCGTGACAGCCTGCAATATGGCACCTCGGTCGATTGGGCCGTCGTCAACAATGCCAGCGTCTATGCCAACGTCTACAAGACCGAGGACCACGGCACCGGTTTCGACGTGCAGGGGCTTTATTCCTACGGCAGCGGCAGCATCGTCGCCAGCCACAACCGCAGCTGGCTCGACACCACCCGGCTCTACGACACGCTGCCGGACGGCACGCGAGTACGACAGCGCAACGTGTTTATCGGCCAGACCAGCAACTCGTCGTTGTCGCTGAACCATCGGCTCACCAGCAAAAGTTCGGTCAATGCCAGGGTGCCCCACAGCGAGGGCAACACCGAAGGCGTCGGCGTGGATCTGGGCTGGAGCCAGCGCAGCCAATTGTTCGGCAGCGACGCCAACTGGCGCTTGTCGCTGTTCGACAGGCCGGGCAGTTTCAGCTCGGGTAATGACCGCAATCGTGGTGTCGACCTGAGCGTCAACATCGCCTTGGGTGGGCCGGGCGAACAGATCTCCGGCAGCATCGGCACCCGCACCGATCGCGACGGCGGGCGCGATAACAATGCCTCGGTCACCTACCGCAAAGACTTGCAGGATCACCTGCTGCAAAGCGTTTCCGCCACAGCCATCACCGACACCTATGGCATCGGTATGAACGCGATGGCGACGATGCAATCGGAGCGGGTCAACGCTGACGGTTTTATCCAGCGCTCCTCATTCAACAACGACTTCACCGGTGGTTTGAACCTCGACAGCACCGTCGCCGTCGGCGGGCAAAAAATGGTCGTGACCAGCCAGTACCACCGCAACGGTGCCGGCATGATCATCGATGTCGAATCGGACATCGATGACATCGCCCTGCGCGCCGACGATTTGAGCGGTGGCAGCGCGGTGCTCAGGCCGGGGCGCAATTTCGTGCCGATCACCGCCTACAAAAGCAGCTCGGTCAGTTTCGATTTCGAGGGCAATCACGTGCCGGCCGCGACCATCCAGCCGGCCCGCTCCAGCTATCACCTGAACAAGGGCGGCGTCGAGTATCGCCAGGTTCGCGTGATGAAAACCCTCACCGTGCTCGGTCGCCTGGTGGACTACCAGGGCAGCCCGCTCAAGGGCCATCACATCATCAACCACGCCAGTCGCGGGGTCAGTGAAGTGGACGGCTTCTTTTCCATGGAAATGAACGCCGGTTCACCGACCCTGGAAGTGCGCCACGGCAACCAGTTGCTGTGCCAGTTCCGGCTCGACCCGAGCCGTGGCCGCACGGAAAACAATGTGCTGATGATCGGCGACCTGCGTTGCACCCCGGATACGTTGGCGGACGCAGCGACAGAGACGCCGACGGCAGGTTGATGCCCGGCAATACGCACTTTATCTACGAGGTAAATGACGATGAAACGTCGGTTGGCACTGATTGGTTTTTGTTTGTTCACGCAGACGGCACACGCCGGGCCGAGCATCAATATCGGCACGGTTTACGACTACCTGGACGGTGATAAAAGTACCTATTTGAAACGTGTCTTCAATGGCGGCGACAGCACCGCTTTCGTCAAGGTCAACATCCTGGAAATCCTTTACGACGCTGACGGAAAGTCGCAGGAAGTACCGCTCAAATCCAGTGCCGACGGCAGCGCCCGGGACGGCTTGATGGCCAGCCCGGCGCGGCTGATTGTGCCTGCCAGTGGCATGCAAGGCACCCGGTTGTTGTACATGGGCGAGCGCGACCGCGAGCGCTATTTCCGCGTGCGTTTCGTGCCGGTGGTGCCGGAGAAAGAAGACGAGTTCGCAGTCTCTGGCGAAGAGCGTGAGGAATACAAGAAGACCCTGTCCGCCGGGGTCACGGTGCTGGCCGGGTATGGCGCGGTGTTTTTCGTCCGGCCCAAGGACACGCGTTACGCCAGCATGATCGAGAACGGCGCGAAGGATTACCGCATCCGCAACGACGGCAACACCGTGGTGGTGATCGATGAGTTCAAGGATTGCTCGGTCAAGAACGAGCAGGAGTGTATGCCGACCACCAAGCATCACATCCTCGCGGGCCGCAGTTTTCAGTTCGAAAAACAAGCCGGTCGCGAGTATCGCTTCACACTGGTTGAAGGCGAGAGCAGCAAGAAACTCGATGTGAAGGGCTGATGACCATGTTCAGAAAACTGATGGTTCTGATGGTGTCGGCAGTGGCCTGCCATTCAGCGTTTGCTGCCCGCGAAGTGCACCACTTCGACGTGTTCGTGACGATTCCGAACCAGGCGTTCTACGTCATTCCCGCAGACCCCGGCTGGATTCACCGCGAGCAGCGGTTGCCGTGGAATCTGGCGACCTCGACCCTGGGCGGCTTGCGCAAGTATTTCGATGTGAAGAATGAAGCCGGCTCCATCGAAGCCCGGCTTGAGGGCCGGCCTTACCTGTCCAACGGGACCGCGGCCGATGACATTGGATTGCGCGTGCTGTTCAACGGCAAGTTGCTGAGCGAACTGGAGAGTAGCGAGGTGGTGTCGATGAGCGAGGCCGCGCCGGGTAAACGTGTGTTGCTGGAGATCGCGCCGGTGCCGCCTGTCGATGGGGTTTATAAGCCGGGCAGTTATTTCGGCAGCGTCAACTTGCTTTTCAACGCAGTGTTGCCGGGGGCATAGATGTTTGGTTTTGTCGCAGCAGATGTTTTCGTATGTTTATGCCGGGAAAGTGCTGGCATGGTTCTAATGGGACGGTGGAGTTCGTATTGATGAAATCATCCAAACGATTGCGATCGTTAATCTTGTTTGCCCTGGTGAGCTTGATTGTTGGAGCTACGGGTTCGGCTTTCGCAGTCACCCTGGAAATGAGTGCCGTGTTTCGACCTGATCCGGCAAACCCCATGCGCAACGCCTTCGAGAACACCACACCGCAAGGCGGTCATTGCAAGGAGCACCCAACGTACTGTGGGCCTGGTGTCTTCAGTATTGGGGTGCCGATCCGGTTCAGGGCTGTAGCGCCCATTCAGGCTTTGCACGAAGAACGCCAGGGGCCTATGTTTCGGCTTCCGTCCTCATGGAAGGACACGACGGTCATTCATGATGAAACGGGTGAGTCTGCGACGGTCAGAATGCGTTTCAGCGGAATCGGGGCGGCCTATACAATCAAGACACCTCTTGACTCCAGCACCTGGATCGACCACTGGGGATGGCCGTCGCCACCCTGTGTCAAGGGCGGAACGAGCTACGGCAACGCCTATTATTTCGCTTTTTTCTGGAGGATCCCGGCGGATGGAGGTGTTTGTTCGAAGCAAGCTCAGTTGCCGATAACGCAAGACTATGGTTTTGCCTATGAAAATATGAGCTTTTCATACGAGCTGGCAACGCCCAATCCCTTGCAGATGTCGACGGGAACTTACAGGGGTGTTTTGAATTATGTCGTGGGTCCTCTTGGCGATTTTGATATGGGCGATATCATGTTGCCTGATGACGATTTGATAAGCCTTAATTTCACTCTAAGTGTCGAACATGCGCTCAAAGTGGAGATTCCCCCCGGAGGAAATCGCGTCGAACTGGTCCCGCAGGGTGGCTGGCAAGCCTGGCTGACACAGGGGCGCAAGCCCACACGGCTGTTCCGGGATCAGACGTTCAATGTGTCTTCGTCGAGCCGTTTCAAGATGAACCTCGATTGCCAGTACAGCCTGGATGGCAACCGTTGTTCGGTGCGCGACCCGGTTTCAGGACATACCGTGCCGCTCGACGTCAGCGTGACCCTGCCCAGTGGCCTGGTGGATGCCGCCGCGCAACCGGTCAATCGCCGGCCGTTGCGGCGCGACGGCAGTGGCACCGAGTTGTTCCAGCCACGCTTTTATGTCGATCGCAAGCCTGGAACGCTGCATTTCGAGGTCGCGAAGGACGAAGTCGACGAAATGCTCAAGCCCGGTGTCGCCAGATCTTATTCGGGCAATGTCACGGTGATCTGGGATTCCGAAGTGGGTTAAGGCATGAACCCTGATGCATCGTCCGATGCATCAGGGGTTGCCGATTATTGCTCTGCGGCTTTCTGCAGCGCTGCGCGGGTCAGCTTTCTGCTCAGCTCTTTTTCTTCGTAGCCCATGTCTTGTAGCAGTCGGAAGTAGACCTCATCACTCATGTCTTCATCGGTGAGCACCACACTGTCATCGACATCCAGGCGGCGGGCGAGGTCTTGCAGGCGCTGCTTGAGCGCACGTCGTTGCGCAATCTGTTGGTTTTTGGAGCTTGCCCAGGCGTGCTGAGCTTCGCGCAACTCATCCAGCAAGTCACTCTTGGTTTCGTACAGCCGGGTATTGCGCCTGAACTCGTTCGGGTAAGTGTCACGCAGGTATTTCTCCCAGAACGGCTGTTCGAGCATGTCGTTGATCAAACCGTCGCCGGCCTCCATCGCCATCACCGTATCGAAGGCGGTGTCGAGGGTCTTGGCGCTCACGCGGGCCAAGGGGCGATGCAGCATCGACTCCGATTGCCACGGCAAGCCGAGGCGTTGAGCCAGGCCGGTTTCGTAGGCGAGGTAAACCTCCACCTCATCGGGAGTGCCTTCACGGCCGCCGAAATCCGCACGGGCGATGTCATCCACGCGGGCGAGGCGAGCGGCACCTTTTGCCAGGTTCACCAGTTTGTTTTCGAGGACGGCGTTGGACGTCGACAAGGCGTAGGCTTCGGAGGCGAGCACCTTGATGCCCATGTGGTTGAACACTTGGGCCCCGGCATCGGCGCAGGTGGTGGGCGCCTTGGCCATTTCGAACAGTTCGTTGCGTAACGGAGTGTCCAGGTCGATGGCCTCGACCATGCGCCATACCCGGCTGCTGAGTTGTTGGCGCAATTCACCGCCGGCGCGGTAATCGGCGGAGAGTGTCTGTTTCTGGATCAAGGCAAAGAAATCTTCGGAGCCAGGCTCGGTCATCAGATCGTGCCAGGCGTCCTCGCGGAAAGTACCCAGCCCTCCGACCTCAGGACTCCACCAGACAGAGTCGTCCTTCGTCGGCCATTGGTGCATCGTGTTGGCGGCCGCATCGACATAGGGCTGGTCGGGAGCAATGCCGACCGAACGCCGATAGGCTTTGAACGTGATCTGGTTTTCCTGCGAAAGACTCTTTGGAAACAAGCGGGTCCGCGCCACGAGGAAGGCCTCCTCCGAGCCTGGCACGACCGTTGGAATGACGCTGATCGGGTTCTCCTGCAAATCCAGATAGAAGCCCCGTGGTCGACGTTTGCTGAAGGGCCCGAACAGGCCATCGGGCCAGGTGGTTGCCCCTGTGTTGCTCAAACTCAGGATTCTCAGTTTGGGCATGCGTCCGACGTTCGGAAGATTGCCCAGCCGCGTGTTGTCATCGAGCCTGATGGTTTCCAGGTGAGTCAGGTTTCGCAGTTGCTCGACGGCCGACGGCGTCAACGTGATGTCATTGTTCATCAGCCGCAACGTCCGCAGGTGGTGCATCTTGCCGATGGTCTCGGGAAGTCGCGTCAACCCGCAGTTGCGGGCGCTCAGTTGACGAAGGTGCGGGAATTCGCCCAACAGGCCGGAAGAGGTTTCGGAAAAGTGGGTGCGATCCAGATTCAGGGTGCTGATCTGATCGACGTAATGTTTGATATCCGGCGGCAGTTCCTTCCACCAGCGTTCGAGGTCGGGCACATCGAACTCTACGGACAGGTCCAGCGCATAACCGCCGTCGACCGTGGTACTGCGCTCACCGAAAACGGTGGATTTTCTTTTGAAACAATCGATGAGCCGTTCGGCAATGTGCTGTCCGCCACCGCGTACGAACCCTTGTCGATCAGGCCCCCATGTCTCCGGCCGCTGGTATTGCCACCGATTGAGTATCACGCGCAGGTCATCGAGCTCTCGATCCAGCCTCGTCAGCGTCTGACGTCCTTGCTCTGGCGAACCCAGGGATCGAACGAAGGTAGCGACCTCTCGTTCGTTGAAGTGCGGGTACACATCCTGCACCCGTTCGGTGAGCGTGGCGGCAGTGATGGAGAAGCCGGGACCGCGCAACAGCATCATGTCTTCGTGGTTCGCCATCGGGCGGATCGGCGGGGCGGCGAGTGCGGTGCGGCGTTCGGCCGGAGTATCGGTCCTGGCCATGACCCATTGCTTGAAAAACGCCCCCTGGCCTGGCCGATAACCCAACTGCGCCTGTTTGTTTTTCGGTAACGCCGTGAGCACGGCTTCGAAAAAATCAGCGGCGTCGTGCAGTTTGTGGTTGTCGGCGTCCCAGACTTCGAACCGGTTGGCGTCGTCCTTGACCAGCACCCGCACCGTCGCCGCATCATGTGCCCCCACGCTGCCGCGCAGTGGTCCGGCATCGTTGCCTTCACGCACCTCGATACGCAATTGCGCGAAGGTGTCGGTATGAATCCTGAGCGCATTCAGCACCAGGCTTTCGGTTTGCGCCACCCACTGCGCGCCGTCATGAAAGCCCTCGTACGCATGGTTGGTCCGGGCTTCGAAGGCGGCTTCACGGGCGCGGCTCTTTAGGCTCAACGGCAGGCGTCGTTCCTGGGTCATGCGCGTGAGGTCGGCCGCGTCGGAACTGTTCAGCAGCGTCTGTGCCGCGCGGGTCGGCAGCTCGGGGAATGTCTGGCGAATGAGTCGGACCTGCGGGTCGTCGGACGCTTCTGCACCTTGGTAAAGCTGATTGACGATGTCTGCGTTAAGTCGATTGGCTTCGTCCGCCAGTCGATTGCGCAGGGCTTGCACCTGTTCACTTTTGGCGGTTGACCGACCGAGCATCGCTTGCAGCTCTTCTTCACTGAGAAACTCGACAAGCCTCGGCGCAAACTGTTCGCTCATGAGCTGCGACTGGCTGGTGGACAGTGTCTGCGCCTCGCTCGCCTCGGGATTGCCATACTGGCGAAAGCGCCCGGTCATGTCGGCGTCTTCGTAAACCTTCAGGGCTTTATCCACAGGCCAGCCGTCCAGGTAAGTCGCCAGGGGTTCAAACCACCAGGAGGCAGGATCCAGAGGTTGACCGGTTCGAATCCGTTCTATGGCCTCGCGGGTCTGGCGCTGGATTTTCAAGCGTGTGAGGCTGTCGTCCAGTAGCGGTGGCGGGGTCGTGTTGTCGACGTACATCCGGCGCAGCGCAGCGTCGTCGGTGCCGCTGGCGATGCGCACATGGTCCAGTTCTGCGTCGCTGAAGCCGTCCACGGAATGGCCGAGGCGACGCATCAACGTCGGGCGCTGCCACGCTCGCGGGTTCTCGGCTTCGTGGGTCCAGGCGCCCTGGCCGTTATGTTTCAACTCGGGTAAATAGGCGTTGTCGCGGTGCGGGTGCTTGACGCGGTAGTTGCCGGTTTGCGGATCTTTTTGCACGGCATAGTGTTTGTCATCCAGCGGCAAAATGTCCTGGCCTTCGTGGGCATGGAGACCCAATGCGTCAGGTTTCGCTTTAGCGGGTAGTTTTACATCCGGCCTCTCATAAGGCTTGAGATCGGGATGCCAAAGCCGTGGTTCGCCATTGGGCAGAGCCACCGGTTTCATGCCTTCGATCAGCGGCGAAAGCTTCAGGCGCGCAACGTTGCCGATCTTCACCCCGGCGGCGAACGCTACCAACTGAATGACGTCAGTCACTACGCCGATGATGTGTTCGGCAGCTTCAGTCCACAGCCCCATGGTCATATCCAGGATGCCTTCGATGACGTCACTGGCCATCTGATACGCCGTGTAGACCATCATCAATTCACCCAGCCCCGGAACGAACGGCGTGACGACCATCAGCGCGACGTTGAAGATGTCCGAGACTATTTTCTTGAAGTTTTCCCACCAGGCCCATCGGGCATTGCTATCGCTATCGGCGGTGGACACGGCAATGTGTCGGGCGTCATTCAGCACTTTATTGAGCTTCTGCTGGAAGAGGTATTCCCAGAGTTCGCCGGGGATCGGTGCCGCCTTGAAATGCAGATTGGGGTTGTCGACCGGCACCTCCCGCCAGCTCGGTCCCTGGTCCAGCGGCGCTTTTTGATGCCATTTCACCTCGAACAGACGTTGCTGCAGCCCGCCGAAAAAATGCCCGCGCTCCGATTGATCGACGAACCGACTGAAGTACTGCTGGTAGGTCATGCCGGTGGATGAAACGACGTTGTTGTCGCGCAGCTGGCGCGTCAGTTCATTCATGAACGCGACGGTCGAGGGGTACTCTTTCAGTGGGTGCTCAGGGTCCTGGGGGACGTAAACAATCACCGGCGTCACCTCACGGATGTGTTGTTCCGGCCTGGGTGTGATCAACACGATTGCGCTCAGCGGGCTGTCGAGAATCGACAGTTCGGCAAATTGCATCACCCGGCCTTTACGGGTGAGGTTGCGCTGGCCATCAAGCATTTTCAGGATCAGGTCATTGGCCTCGGCGTCGATGTCGCCCTTCAGAACCGCCAATTGGGCGGCGGCTTTGAACGCGGCTTTCTCGCTCTCGACGATTTTTAACTTCAAAAAACCTCGGGCGAGGCCATCACTGGGCAGCAACTGTTCTTCGAGGTATTTCGTGTAGCGCGCGCCGATGTCCAGTTCGCGGCAGAGGTTCTGGAACTGGGCAATGGACATTTTGTGTTTGATCGGCAGGACGTCGAAGTGCCCGCGTGCGTCGGGCTGGCTGATAAAGACCGAGTCCGGTTCGCAGGTTTCGTGACGTGCGAAGTTGTGCAGGGCGGCGTCCAGCAATGAGACGGTTCGGGTAACAACACCACCGGAGACGTCGAAGACATACCACGGGCGTGCTTTGGGTAAGTACAGATGCAGGAACGTGCGGGTGACATCGACATCGACGTTGAATTTTTTTTGCAGTGCGTCGGTGAGTAACGGTTTGGCGAACGTGTAAACGTCCTGCACTTCATCCATGAACCGGTTGACTGCATTCTGCGTGGACCAGAGGTCAAGATTGGCTTTTTGTAACGGCGCATGGTCGAAGTCTGTGACGCTCCGGACCCAATGTCCTGAAGCCGTTTGTGTGCGGCTCAGTTCATGAGCCCGTCGCACTGAAGCGCCTTTGAAAACGGGGTGGATACGGTTCTTGATGAACGCGTAATGGTGACCTTTATTGTCGTCGGCCACGAGTGACGGTAGCGCTGATATACGTCCGTGTAAGTCAGTCATGCTTTCAATAAACCTTGAGCATTAAGTGGAGTGACCAGCCTAACGCCCGAGGTTCAAAGTAAAAGTCTGAATTCCCGCTGCTTGAAACGCGTTCTTCCCGGCAAAGCATTGGAATTTTCAATGCCGAAAATAATTAATTACCACCATCGTTTTTCAGCGTCGTGCGACCTCCACGGGCAGGCATTGCGTATGTGTGCCCGGTTGCAGATACGGCGTGAGAATCGGTGCCATGCCCTTGAGCACTTGCACCGGCAGGGCCGAGGTGAACTTGAAGGCTTCGGCCGTGCGACCGGGTACGAATGCGGTCAACGTACCGAAGTGGCTATCACCGATATAAAACACAAAGGTGGCCGTGCGGTTGATCGACTTCGAACTCAAGATTCGCCCACCGGAACCAATGGCTTCGATGCGGTTGTCACCGGTCCCGGTCTTGCCGCCCATGGCCAGCGGCTTGCCATCGGGGGTGATGAAACTGCCGGAAACACGTTTGGCCGTACCCGCGTCCACCACGTGCGACAAGGCCTCGCGCATGGCCGTGGCCACTTCGGACGGCATCACCCGTTTACCCACATCCGGGTCGTTGATCAGCTTGGTTTCATAGGGCGTATTCGCCGCGAAATGCAGGCTGTCGATGCGCAACGTAGGCATGCGCACGCCGTCGTTGAGGATGGTGCCGATCAACTCCGCCAACGCGGCAGGTCGGTCGCCGGAACTGCCGATGGCGGTGGCCAGCGAGGGCACCAGGTGATCGAACGGATAGCCGACTTTCTGCCAGCGCGCGTGAATGTCGAGAAACGCCTCGATCTCCAGCATGGTGCGGATGCGGCCATCACGGGCACCCTTATGCTTGCTTTTGAATAGCCAGCTATAGACTTCCTGGCGTTCAAACTGACTGGCCTTGACGATTTCGCTCCACTTGGCGTCAGGATGATTCAACAAATAACCGATCAGCCACAATTCCAGCGGGTGGACCTTGGCGATGAAGCCCTGGTCCGGCAAATCGTAGATGCCTGGGCTGTAATTTTCGTAAAGCCGTTGCAGGCGTTCGTCGGTGAGTTTCTCGGTGAGCTTGGCGCCTGAGAGGTGCGAGCGCACGAAGGTGTTGAAGCTTTCCTGACTGGCTTGCGGCAACAGGTAGCGATGCACCGCAGCCATGCGAATCGGCGTCGGGCGCATGCTGTCGAGGAAGGTTTCGAGCCGTGCCTGGGTGTCCTTGTTTTTGTAGCGCTTCCAGAACTTCAGCAGGAACGAAGTGCCCTCGCGGTCGGCGAACTCGGCCAGGTATTCCTGACGCCGAGGATCGCGGTCGTCCCCAAGCAGGGCAGCGCTGTTGTTTGGGCCGGAGTAGGTGGTGTAGCGCACTAGATCGCGCATCAGCCGAATGAACGGCAGGTTGATCGATTCGCGCAGGGCATCGCGCAAGGTCGGTATGCGACCGTTGTCTTCCTTGCGGAAGTTGACGAAGGTATGCAGCCCGCCGCCGGTAAAAAAGGCTTCGCCGGGGCTGGCCGAGTATTTGCGGTCCAGCGCGGCGCTGAGCATGGCCGACAGGTTGTGGTCCTTGTTCTCGATCAGGTAATCGACGGCCCAGCGGCTCAGGCGGTCCTGATCCGGGACGTCGACTTTCTTCAGTTCCGGGACGGTCATTTCGGCGTACTTGTCGTGCAGCTCGGCAATGATTTGCAGGTAAGTCGTCAGCACCCGCATTTTCGCGGTGGAGCCCAATTCCAGTTTGCTGCCTTCGTTGATATCGAATGGCTGATCGGTGCTGTCGGTCTGCACGCGCACCCGCGAACCGTCCGGGGTCAGTTCGAACAGCGTGAAGCTGTAGCGCACTTGCGTGGTGCTGGTAGGGGTGAGCAGGCGTTCGCCCATCAAACCGATCTGCGTTGCAAACGCCGGGTCGGCCAAGTGCTTGAGGTACTCGGTGACCTGGGTTTGCAGTTCGCCTTGCAGGGTGCTGGTGGCCGAGAGATCCAGGCGATCGAGGTCGTACAGCGGACGATTGAGCAACCCGCCCAGGCGACTGCGCGCCACGCTGATGCCTTTGTTGGTTTCGATCGGTTGAATGGTCGGCTGGGTCTGCCAGTCGCGATAGGTCACTTTGCTGGCCAATGCGGCGGCGGCGAACGGCGCGTCGATCACAAAGTTTTGCGCCAACAGGCGAATGTGGCTGTCGGTGAGGTCGGCCAGCTCATCGCGGCCCTTGGTCAGGTAGTGGGAAGGGCGGCGCTGGGCAATCATCAACGACAGCATTTCACGCAGGGCCAGGCCTTTTTCCGCCATGGCCTTTGGATCCGTGTCGGTACTGGCCAGCCGTTCGTTGGCCTTGTTGAAATCGGCGCCGTACCAGACACGCAAACCTTCGGCCATGCCGTGCACTTCCCCGTGGCCGGGCACGGCGGACAGGGGCACGCTGTTGAGGTAATCACGCACCACGTTCTGGCGCGCCGCAAGCGTTTCCGGCCCGGCCTGATAGGCGCGCACGCTGGCGGAAATCATCTGGCGGATTTTTTCCCCGCCGGACACGGTCAAGCCGTCGGGCGAGTGTCGATACTTCTCGAGTTGCGTCGCGAGGGTACTGCCGCCCGCCGATTGGCCAGGCATGTGCAGCATTTTGGCGACCTGCGACCACGCCGCCATGCCGAAGCGTGGCCAATCCACGGCGGGGTTGGCCCGGGGCTGACGAGGATCGAGCAGGAAGCGGTTTTCGATGAACAGCAAACTGCTGACCACCACCGGCGGAATCGCGTCAAAGCTTGAATAGAGCTGCTGCGGGTATTTGTACTGATACAGCGGCGCCGCATGGCAATCGGTGATCGACAATCCTGCCTGGATCTTTTCCGCATAGGGCACGAAAAAGCCTTTGTCGGTGTAGTCCATCAACGGTTGGGAGAAGCGGGTCTGTGCCGCAACGACGTAGTCGCGCTTGATCAGGCGCGGCAGGAATTCACCCAGAGAGCTGTAGCCCAGACGCAAGTCAAAAGGGCCGGCCCCTGGATAGCGAATGGAGTCGCTTGGGCCTGGCTTCAGTTCGTAACTCAGGGTAGCGGCATATTTGCTGGCTTCCCGGGATTGGAACTTCGAGGTACGCATTTCCCTGGCAGCGGCCAACCCCAGAGCAATCAGGATAATCAACACCAGCAACCAAAACGCCTTCCACCCGTGTTTGGTACGACTACGACGGGGTTTTTCGGGGATAGGCGCTTCATCCACACGTTCAGTCGGGACCACAGTTTTACTCGTATCGGTTTGCCATAACGCGCCCATAGTCGACTGATCCATTCACGCAGATTGATCGGACTTGTTTGAAGCTTAGACGGTGGATGCTGCCGGTGAAAAAATTGTGAACACCCGGATATCGAATATTCACCCTGACGGGGCGTGAGCGAATGTTCTTTTTGCAGGGGACTCGCTTGTTGGCGATGGCGGTTTCATGGACGCCATCGCCAGCAAGCCGGCTCCTACAGGGGTGAGGTGAGCCCGATATTTTGAATCGCGCCCCGATCCGTAGGAGCCAGCTTGCTGGCGATGGCGGTTTCACGGACGCCATCGCCAGCAAGCCGGCTCCTACAGGGGGGAGGTGAGCCCGATATTTTGGAC
>NZ_JAGYFX010000121.1:0-16566 GCF_019946615.1 Pseudomonas sp. BF-R-01 | reverse complement strand
CAGATAGACCGCGTCGTTTGAATCGCCAGCAAGCCGGCTCCTACAGTTCGTGGTGTACCTGCGATCACTCGCGGCGTTTGAGGGTGTCCGACGGTAACTCGCCGAACTGTTTGCGGTAGTTGTCGGAGAATCGCCCCAAATGCAAAAAACCATAATCCATCGCCACTTCCGTAACGTTACGCACATTACAGGTCGGGTCGCTCAAACAGGCATTGATACGCTCCAGACGTTTCTGCCGGATGTAGTTTTTCGGCGTAGTGCCGGCGTTGCGTTCGAACAAGCCATACAGTGAACGCAGGCTCATCCGCGCCTGACGCGCCAGTTCTTCACTGTCGATGTCCTGCTTGAGGTGGCGTGCGATGTAGTCGGCAATCACCTCGAACGTGGCCGTCTGTGAGCCGAGGTTGATGCGGCTGACGTTGGTCTGCATCAGGCTGAGCATCTTGCTGACGATAATCTGTGCGTAATGCTCCTGCACCTTGGGAATCTGCTCGGTGGCCTCGGCCTCCTGGCAAATCATCGCCAGCAGACCGACAAACCCTTCCAGTTCATTGAGCTGGTAACGGTTCTCCAGAAACCGCACGCCCTGCCCCGGATAGCGCCAGCGCTGCTCGTCGCACACGGACTCAAGCAACGTCGTGGGAACTTTGAGGATGAATTTTTCGCAATCGTCAGAGTACGTCAGGTCCACCGGATCGTCGGGATTGATCAGCAGCAACTCGCCAGGCGCGAAGTAATGTTCCTGACCGTGCCCGCGCCACAGGCAGTTGCCACGCAGCAACACTTGCAGGTGATAGATGCTTTCCAGCGCGCCCGAGGTGACCCGCACGCTGCCGCCATAGCTGATGCGGCACAGGTCGAGGCTGGCAAACTTGCGATGATTGAGACTGGCCAGGGGTTGCCCGGCGCGCGGCATCAGGATGCAATGATTACCGACATGCTGATTGACGTAGCCCGACACCGCGTACGGGTCGGCATGGTCGAATACGGAGCTGCGCTGACTCAACAGTTGCGCTTGCATCATCGGGTCACTCTCGTTGTTTTTATGGGGTGCGACGGGTCATTCTAAGGCAGTGCTTGCGGCGGTGTGTCAGTTGATCGACATGTGGAATGTCCGGCCCCCTTCGCGAGCAGGCTCGCTCCCACAATGGTCCCACCGTTATAGAGATCAGTCCTCCAGTGCGCGAACCCGCTCGTGACGCTGCTGCTCTTGCGGCTGGGCGGACGACTGCAAGGTGAAATCGAATTCGATCTCGGCAAAACGACCGCTGACGCCATGCGCCGCTGCGCGTTGTTGATCATCGCTGAAGGTGATTTTCGCGATCAGCTCGTCACGGGTGGCGTAGGCAAAATCGTCGTGCAGGTATTGATCGCCGTCGAGGTTGATCTGGGTGGTCAGGTGACGGTGATCCGCCGCCGAGATGAAGAAGTGCACGTGCGCCGGACGCTGGCCGTGACGGCCCAGTTGATCGAGCAGTTGCTGGGTCGGACCGTCCGGCGGGCAGCCGTAACCCGACGGCACGATGCTGCGGAAGCGGTAGCGACCTTCGGCGTCGGTGACGATGCGCCGACGCAGGTTGAATTCAGATTGCGTGGTATCGAAGTACGAATAAGTGCCGCCGGTATTGGCGTGCCAGACATCCACAATCGCACCGGCCAATGGTTCGCCAGCGGTGTTGAACACACGGCCCTGCATGAACAGCGTCACACCCGGATCGACGCCATCATCCAGACGCGCTTCACCTTGGGACAACGGTGCACCGGCCACGTACAACGGGCCTTCGATGGTGCGCGGCGTGCCGCCAGCCTTGCCGGCCTGTTCGTCTTCGGCGTCCATCAGCAGGTCGAGGTAGTGTTCCAGGCCCAACCCGGCCACCACCAGTCCAGCCTCCTGGCGCGCACCCAGCACGTTGAGGTAGTTGACGGCTTTCCAGAACTCTTCCGGGGTCACAGCGAGGTCTTCGATGATGTTCACCGAATCACGCAGGATGCGGTAGATCAGCGCTTTGGTGCGCGGATTGCCGGCATCGTTGTGCAGGCCGCTGGCCTCTTCGAGAAACTTCTGGGCTTTGGCAGTGTGGGAAATTTTTACGTTCATTTTATGGGTTCCTCATCTTGTAATTATTAGCGTGGCGAACTGAACAGGCCAGGTTCAGCGGTCATCCTCGCGGATGGAAGAAGGATGCCGGCACATCGCGGTGACTTCGATCGCCATGTACGGGTACAGCGGCAATTGCATGAGCAAGTCGTGCAGCTCTTGAACGCTGTCGACATCGAACACGCTGTAATTGGCATAGAGCCCGGCAATGCGCCACAGGTGACGCCACTTGCCTTGATCCTGCAGACGCTGGGCCAGGGCTTTTTCGTCAGCCTTGAGCTGCGCGGCGCGTTCGGGGTTCATGTCGACCGGTAAATTCACGGTCATCTTTACGTGGAACAGCATAATGCTCTCCTCAGGCTTGATGAATGGCAGTGGATGTCTTGTCACGACGGAAAAACGCCAGGCGTTCTTCATCGAGGTTCAGGCCCAGCCCCGGGGTTTTCGGCACGTGCAGCTCGAAATCGCGATAGACCAGCGGCTCGCTGAGAATGTCTTCGGTCAACAGCAGCGGGCCGAACAGCTCGGTGTCCCACGCCAGCTTGTTCAGCGTGACGAAGGCATGGGCCGAAGCCATGGTGCCCAGACCACCTTCAAGCATGGTGCCGCCGTACAGGCCGATGCCCGCCGCTTCGGCAATCGCGGCGGTCCGCAGCACGGCGCGTGGGCCGCCGTTCTTGGCGATCTTCAGGGCGAACACCGAAGCCGCACCTTCACGGGCCAGGTTGAACGCATCTTCCACGCACTCGATGGATTCATCGGCCATGATCGGCGCCGGGCTGATGGCGTTCAGGCGCGCCATGCCCGAGCGGTTATTGCGCGAGATCGGCTGCTCGATCAGGTCGATTCCGTTGCTGCCGAGAATCCGGCAGGCGCGCAACGCGACGGCTTCATCCCAAGCCTGATTGACGTCGACCCGCACGCTGGCGCGATCGCCGAGGGCTTTCTTGATCGCGATGACGTGAGCCAGATCGCGATTGACTTCGCCGGCACCGATTTTCAGTTTGAAGATGCGATGGCGGCGCAGGTCGAGCATTTTTTCCGCTTCGGCGATGTCCTTGTCGGTGTCACCGCTGGCCAGGGTCCAGGCCACTGGCAGCGCATCCCGAACGCGGCCGCCCAGCAGTTCGCTGACCGGCAGGCCTAGGCGTTTGCCCTGGGCATCAAGCAACGCGGTTTCGATACCTGACTTGGCGAAGGTGTTGCCACGGATGCTGCGCTCCAGGCGCAACATCGCAGCGTTGACGTTGGCGCTGTCCTGACCCAGCAGCAGCGGCGCGAAGTGCCGGTCGATGTTGGTCTTGATGCTGTCCGGGCTTTCATTGCCATACGCCAGGCCACCGATGGTGGTGGATTCGCCAATGCCTTCAATGCCATCGGCGCAGCGCACGCGAATGATCACCAGCGTCTGGTTCTGCATGGTGTGCATCGCCAGCTTGTGCGGGCGGATGGTCGGCAGATCGACGATGATCGTCTCGATCGATTCAATGGCAGTTGCAAGCATGTCGATACCCGTCAGGTTCTTAAAGTTCTGGAACCGATTCTGGTACGGCTTTTTTCGGGAAGCCAATATAGAATTGGTCTGACTTGATACCTTTAAGGTATGCAAACTGCTTTGCGGAGGCCTCATGGAACTGCGTCACCTGCGGTATTTTCAGGTGTTGGCTCAAACCCTCAACTTCACCCGCGCCGCCGAACTGCTGCACATCGCCCAGCCGCCACTGAGCCGACAGATTCAGCAACTGGAGGATGAACTCGGGGTGTTGCTGCTGGATCGCGGACGGCCGCTGAAACTGACCGACGCCGGGCGGTTTTTCCATGAACACAGCACTGCCCTGCTGGAGCAACTGGGCAAGGTCTGCGACAACACGCGACGCATCGGCCTGGGGGAAAAAACCTGGCTGGGGATTGGTTTTGCGCCGTCGACACTCTATGGCGTGCTGCCGGAACTGATTCGCCGTTTGCGCAGCGGCGAGCCTCTGGAGCTGGAACTGGGGCTCTCGGAAATGACCACGCTGCAACAGGTGCAGGCGCTCAAGGCCGGTCGGATCGATATCGGTTTCGGCCGCATCCGCATCGACGACCCGGCCATCATCCAGACGGTGTTGACCGAAGACCGGCTGGTCGCCGCCCTGCCCGCCGGTCATCCGCTACTGGCCGGGCCGATCAGCCTGCGCGAACTGGCGAAGGAACCTTTCGTGCTGTACCCCGGCAACCCGCGCCCCAGCTACGCCGACCATGTGATCGGGCTGTTCGAGTCCTATGGCGTCAGCATTCACGTGGCGCAGTGGACCAACGAACTGCAAACCGCCATCGGCCTGGTGGGCGCAGGAATCGGCGTCACCCTGGTGCCGGCCTCGGTGCAATTGCTGCACCGCGACGACATCGGCTTCACGCCGCTGCTGGAAGACAACGCGACCTCGCCGATCATCCTCAGCCGACGCGTGGGCGACGTGTCGCCAGGGTTGAATCATTGTTTGCGGATGATCGATGAATTATTGCCGCAACAGCTGAACGCTTTGTAGGAGCCCGGCTTGCTGGCGATGGCGTCTGCGAGATTGCCATCGCCGGCAAGCCGGCTCCTACAGATCGTGGGGGTGTTCGGGATTGAGGATTTACGCAAAACCTGTAGGAGTCCGGCTTACTGGCGATGGCGTCCGTGAGATCGCTATCGCCAGCAAGCCGGCTCCTACAGATTGTGGGGGTGTTCGGGATTGAGGGTTCACGCAAAACCTGTAGGAGCCCGGCTTGCTGGCGATGGCGTCCGTGAGATCGCCATCGCCAGCAAGCCGGCTCCTACAAATTGTGGGTGTGTTCGGGATTGAGGGTTCACGCAAAACCTGTAGGAGCCAGCTTGCTGGCGATGGCGTCCGTGAGATCGCCATCGCCGGCAAGCCGGCTCCTACAAATTGTGGGGGTGTTCGGGGTTGAGGGTTAACGCAAAACCTGTAGGAGCCAGCTTGCTGGCGATGGCGTCCGTGAGATCGCCATCGCCGGCAAGCCGGCTCCTACAAATTGTGGGGGTGTTCGGGGTTGAGGGTTTACGCAAAACCTGTAGGAGCCCGGCTTGCTGGCGATGGCGTCCGTGAGATTGCTATCGCCGGCAAGCCGGCTCCTACAGATTGTGGGTGTGTTCGGGATTGAGGGTTCGCGCAAAACCTGTAGGAGCCGGCTTGCTGGCGATCCAGGCGCTGCGGTGCATCAAGTACGCTGAAACCTACCGGGACGGCTCGCCGGCTGGCTCGGCCACTTCTCGGGTGAGGAAGTCGATCAAGGCCCGTGCGGTCGCTGACAATTGGCGATGGGGCGGATAGATCACTGAAAACGGTCGGGAGCGTCCGCCCGACTGTTCAAGCAGCGGCACCAAGCGTCCACTTTGAATGCGCTCGCGGACGATGAAATCGTAGCTCTGGCAAATCCCCATCCCATGCTCGGCCAGGGACACAATACCCAGCACGTCGTCGGACACCTGCACATTCGCCTCGGGTATCCACTCCCGATCAACCCCCTCTTCACGAAACAACCAAGGCCCGACGCGGCCGCTGCTGGGCATCACAAACGGCAGGCAGGCATGCGCCGCCAGTTCGTCGACACTGCGCGGTGTGCCGGCACGTTTCAGGTAGTCCGGCGCGGCGACCAGGCACAAACCCGCGTCCTCCAGCTTGCGTCCGATCAGGCCGCTGTCCGGCAATTGCCCGAGACGAATCGCCAGGTCATACCCTTCCGCCACCAAATCCACATTGCGATTGCTGATGCTCAACTCGATGCGCACTTGCGGGTACTGCCGGGTAAAGCGGCACAGCAATGGCGGCAACCGGAAATGCCCGTAGGTCGTCGGCACACTCAGCCGCACACGCCCGGTCAACTCGCCTTCCTGCCCCTGGATCGTTCGTTCGGCATCATCGATCAACCCGAACGCCGCGCGGGATTGTTCAAGGTAAAGCAGGCCCGCCTCGGTCAGGCTCAGACGCCGGGTCGTGCGCCGCAACAGCTGGACGCCAAGGCGCGCTTCCAGGCGCGAAATCGCCCGGCTGACCACCGACGGCGTGGTCGCCAGAAACACCGCCCCGGCGCTCAACGAGCCCTTTTCCACCACGGTGACGAACACTTCAACGTCCGCGAGATAATCGAATCGACGAGTCACTCTTACCTCCAAAGAACAAGTGCTTTCCTTCGCAGCGAGTTTATCGCCCACACAGGCATGAATATAGTGAATCAACGATCCGGCGACCGCCGATCGATCACCTCACTGTTCGGAAGCTCCCATGCGCCCTATCGCCCGACTCGCCCTCGCCATGACCATTTCCGCGGCTGCCTTCAACGCACAGGCCAGCAATGTCCTGATCGTGCTGTCCGATTCCGACCACCTCGACCTCAAGGACCAGAAGGTTTTCGCCACCGGTTTCTACCTGAACGAACTGATGCAACCGGTGAAACTGCTGCTCGATGCCGGGCACTCGGTCACCTTCGCCACACCGACTGGCAAGGCGCCGACACTGGACCAATCGTCCAACGACAAGATGTATTTCAACAATGACGTGGCGGCCTTACAGGCGCACAAGGCGCTGCTGGATCAGCTAAAAGTCACTTCAAAAGGCGAGTCGCCGGTCATCAGCCTGGCGCGGGTCGAACAGATCGGCTACGAGCATTTCGATGCCGTCTACGTCCCCGGCGGCCACGCGCCAATGCAAGACCTGCTGCACAGCGCCGCGCTGGGTAAACTGCTGAACAACTTCCATGACAACGGCAAGACCACCGCCCTCGTCTGCCACGGCCCGATTGCCCTGCTGTCGACCCTGGCCGATCCCGTCGCATTCACCCGACAACTCGAAACCGCTGGCAAAGCCTCCACCAAAGGCTGGACCTACGCCGGCTACAAATTCACCGTCATCAGCAATCAGGAAGAGGAATTGGCCAAGGGCTTGTTGAATGGCGGCGCGATGAAGTTCTATCCGCAAACGGCGCTGGAACACGCGGGCGGCGTCTATCGCAGCAACACCTCGCCGTGGACCTCCAACGTCGTCATCGACCGCGAACTGGTGACCGGCCAAAACCCAGGTTCCGCGCTGGACGTGGGCAAGGCAATCGTCGAGCGTCTCAAGCCTCGGAGCTAGAGACTGAGTGGTCCTGGAATGGTAAAACTCGTGGCGTTGTTTTTTGTTTGAATGACCTCGAAAAAGGATCACATCGGTGAAGTCACCCGCCACGCCAGATTCAAGTGTCACAGCCGAGTCTGGCCTGCGCCTGCAAACCCGGCTGATCGCGCTGGTGGTGGCGGTGACCTTTTTCATGGAAAACCTCGACGCGACGGTCATCGCCACCGCGCTGCCCACCATGGCCAGCGCATTCGGCATTACGCCGGTCGACATGAACATCGGCATCACCGCCTACATTCTTGCGGTGGCGATCTTCATCCCGCTGTCCAGCTGGATCGCCGACCGCTTCGGTGCGCGAAAGGTGTTTGCCGGCGCAATCATCGTCTTCACCCTCGCCTCGCTCCTGTGCGGGCTCAGCCAGAACATCGAAATGTTCGTTTTCGCCCGCGTGCTCCAGGGCATCGGCGGCGCGCTGATGGTGCCGGTGGGACGCCTGGCCGTGCTGCGCAACACCGACAAAAAAGACCTGGTGAAAATGATCGCGGTGATTACCTGGCCCGGCCTGGTAGCGCCCATTCTCGGGCCAATCGTGGGCGGCCTGATCGTCACCCACGCATCATGGCCGTGGATCTTTTACGTCAACCTGCCGCTCGGTGCATTGGCGCTATTTGCCGCACTGTGGCTCGTGCCCGAAGGACGCGAAGACAACGTGCGCCCATTCGACGGCAAAGGCTTCGCCCTGCTGGCCGGCGCCTGCGCCTCGCTGCTGGGCGGCCTGGAATGGCTGGGCAGCCAGCACGGCAACGCCATGTACTCAGGACTCGCGCTAGTGATCGCCGGCGCGATTCTCGCCGCATGGGCCGTGCACCACTGCCGACATCACACCCACCCACTTTTGCCGCTCGGCACCGTGTCCATCAACACCTTTCGGGTCAGCCTCTTCGGCGGATCACTCTTTCGCCTGGCCATCAGCGCCTTGCCGTTTTTGCTGCCGCTGCTGTTCCAGGTCGGCTTCGGCTTATCGCCCGTCGACGCCGGCCTGCTGGTGCTCGCGGTGTTCGCCGGCAATCTGGCGATGAAGCCGTTCACCACGGCAATCATGCAGCGTTATGGCTTTCGCCAAGTCCTGCTGGTCAATGGCGTCATCGGCGTAATTTCCATTCTGGTCTGCGCGCTGTTTACCCCTCAGACGCCATTTGCCGTGATTGCCGCCGTGCTTTTTGTGGGTGGCTTGTCGCGATCCATGCAATTCACCTGCTACAACTCCATCGGCTTTGCCGACGTGCCCAAGGCACGGATGAGCGAAGCGTCGGCGTTATTCAGCATGTTCTTTCAACTGGCCATGGGGTTGGGGGTGACGATTGCGGCGTTGTTGTTGCGGGCGTCGATGTCGGTGCAAGGCCATGAGTTGCAGGCGCAGGTGGCTGACTTTCGAGTGGCGTTTGTGGGTGTGGCGGTGTTGGGGTTGTTGGCGTTGGTTGATGTGATCAGGTTGCCCAAGGATGCGGGGGACAGTGTGTTGAAGCGGGTTTGAACCTGCCTCAAAGCGGCTGAACAGAGACGGCCCATTCGAGCCGCCCCTGTACTTGATTACCCGCGTTTGGGCAATTTCCAGTTGGGTCGGATGAAGTGGCAGGTATAACCGTCGGGAAGCCGTTCGAGGTAATCCTGGTGTTCCGGTTCCGCTTCCCAAAACGGGCCGGCCGGGGTGATTTCGGTGACCACCTTGCCGGGCCAAAGGCCGGAAGCTTCGACGTCGGCCACGGTGTCTTCGGCAACCTCTCTCTGCTCATCGCTGAGGTAGAACAACGCAGATCGGTAGCTCGCGCCGACATCGTTGCCTTGGCGATTTTGGGTGGTGGGGTCATGAATCTGGAAAAAGAACTCGAGAATCTGGCGATAGCTGATTTGTTGCGGATCGAACACGATCTCGATGGCTTCCGCGTGATTGCCGTGGTTGCGATAAGTCGCGTTCGGCACATCGCCTCCCGAGTAACCCACCCGTGTGGACAGCACGCCGGGGTAACGTCGCAGCAAATCCTGCATACCCCAGAAGCAACCACCGGCCAGGATGGCGGTTTCGGTTTGCGTCGTCATGAACGGTCATTCTCCTCAATGAAAGTGGCGCGTTATTGATTACGGATCGGACTGTTGAACGAGTCGGAGCGACTGCCGCACGGGTGTCGACGCAATGATCATAAACCTTAACCGCTACGCCGTAAGCTCGACGTAGCTCGACTCCCCACCGCCCGTCGCGCCCGACAACCAACCCCAAACGAAGGCCAGAGTGGTACGCCCTGCGTGATCAACGCCCACCGTGCCACGAGACCAGCCGGCAAGCATTTCGCCATCCGCCGTCAAACACTGAAAAAGCAGCTCAATCGTATCGGGGCCTGTCACACGCCCGACTTGATGACCGATGCGTATCCGTCCGCCCTGGTAAGTGCTCGAAATGGCATTCCCCTCGACGTGGTAGTGAAACACGATGCCGGCACCGGACAGCCCTTGAGCGTTATTCGCGACGGTAAACCGGCGATTGTTCAAACGCTCGCTGATTTGAGAAAAGGGGGTTTCCATGAGTGTCGCGTCCTTTGGTTGAGATGTTCCGTTTTTAGGCTTTGATGATCCTAACTCAATCTTTTCCGAGTGATGAAGGCACTGGCTTGGCGATCTCTGATGCTGTGGCTTCAATCCAAAAACAAAAAAAGCCCTGCCCCGACTAAATGGGGCAGAGCTTCTGTTGGCGCATCACGTTATATCAACGCCCTCGCCTACTCCTGCGGGTCAACCTGATCCAGCACCCGATTCACCGTCAATTCCGCTAACGCAATCATTTGCTGAATGCCCAGTGCCAAATTGCATTTGGGGCCTTCGAGTATGAACGCCAGCTCACTGGCCATAACGCTTGCAGAGGCAAGTGTTTCGCACGCGTGAACCAGCAAGGTTTCAGTGCTTGCGGTGGGGACGACGGCGAAGATCGGGTTTGCCCGGCGCTCGGCCTCGGCGGGTTTGCGGGGTGGGGATTCGGAAGTTTCGGATGGGTTAACGTTTTCGTCGAGCATTTGGAACTCCAATGAACTGGGCTCCTATGAGAAAGTCGGGCTACCACACCCGGTCGCTGTATTGGCAGCGGCAGAGGGAGGTTAGTAATGTTGCTTCCTAGGTGCAAGCCTATTAGGTTGTAGGAAATTTCGATGGAGTTAGGCGACGAATCTGTAGGGGTTGCTTTTGGCCGAAGCAAATTTTCTGTGAGCGCGTATAAATAAATCTGTCCCCTTTTCGCGATCGAGCAGTCCGTCTTTCACGCCGGTCAACTTAGTCGCGATGTGGAAGCCAGAATGCGCGCCTTTGGGAAAAAGCAAACTGAGTGCGTACAGATCATCGACGAGACCATCAAGGACGATGTTAACTGTAGTTGTAGGCATCTGATGCTCCTTAGGTTCCAGATCTCAGTTGCTGCCAGCTAGGTTGGCCATCCAAGGTAGCTTCGTTCCGGGGAACTCGCCCCTATGCGATCTTCGATATGTAAATATCCGGTGAATCATGTTGGGTAGTCCATGACTATTTCCGACCGAAACCGCCTAGCTGTATACAGCATTGGCGAGGTCGGCTTTCGGCCAATAGCGGTCGCTCGATGTGTCTACGATCTTAAGGGCGATTTAACCTTCTCTACTAGCAGCGGCAGATGTGTATCGAACTCACTGACGCAAATCTTCATCCCGAACCAGTTTTCTCCTCAGTTATCAACGAGATAATTGGCAGGGCGTATTTGCACCACGGCTGTGTGTTAAATGATGAAGTCGACTACATAAGCATTGACTACTGGGAAGGCCAGCAGGGAAAAGACTGAAAAGTGAATGGCCGGTGAATGCCCCCGGTTTGCTATGCAGGCCTCGGGTTTGGCTTTTTCACCGACGCATCCAATTTTGGTAGCAGATGCCCCTTCCTGCTAGCTACGATGACTCCCAGTTATCTGGAATGGGGGCCGTATGGAGCAAACCGAAATTGAGCCGCTTTTGGCGACGGTGTACGCGGTTCTGCGTGCAGAGGGTGCTGTTGAGGCGGCTGAGATAGTCCGCGGCCATCCTGCGAATGCGGAACTGACGGGCAACGACAACTGGAATGGCGGAACCAACTATTGGGATATCCAATTCATCGTTCCTGCGTTGGAGTACGCCAAGCTCGGGGTCAAGCGGGCCCAGCTTCAGGAAAGGATCACAACTGCGCTGAAGACGGTAACCGAGCACGAGCAAAACGACGCCTACTCGGCGCTGATCGTACCCGCACGTGAATTCCATGCGGATTGGCGTTCAGGGAGGTCTTCCAACCTGCCGAAATCGGTGCGGCAAAACATCACGGACGGCCTACGTCTAGAGAATGTGAAGTGGTATGGCGAGCTCAATGATGTTGAGTTTCTGAGTCGGCTGTATGAGCTTGAAACCCTTCCTTCCACGGACAGTCGCTACAAAGACGCCGTCGGTGACATTTGGCAGCATCGCTATAACAACGATGACTGGGACGATGACTGGATCTTTAGCGACTCCCGATTCAACCTCTTCGATGGGAGTGCTGAGGCATTTCTCCGGTTTCTCTGCGAAACGGTGCACCCCGTAGTTCGCCCCCAACGGGATGAAGCGTTTAAGCTTGTTGAGCATTTCAACGATCAACTCCAGAACGCCGGCTGGGAGTTGTACCAAGAGCAGCAAATCGCCGGCCGCCCACGCTTTTCCTACCGGTTGATAAGCAGCACTTCGACAGAAGCGAACGCAGCCAGGTCGGTCATGCGAGCGAGAGTAGTTGTCGAGGCGTTGAGCGCTGGATGGATGGCGAAGCAAATTGAGCGTCTGGAATATGCCATCGATTCAGACCCAGAATTGGCGATCGGGACCGCCAAAGAACTGGTGGAAAGCTGCTGCAAGTCCATTCTCACGAAACGAGAAATTCCGTTCACCAAGGCTGATGACCTAGGCAATCTGACGAAAAAGGTTACCAAAGCATTGCAGTTGGTTCCTGACGAAGTCAGTGAAGCAGCTAAGGGCGCTGAAAACATCAAAAATATCCTCCGCAACCTCACTCAGTTGACCAGCAATCTCACGCAGTTGAGAGGGTTGTACGGTACCGGACATGGCAAGGACGGCCAACATCGCGGGCTGCAGCCTAGGCATGCTCGGCTTGCGGTTGCCGCAGCAGTGGCATTTATCGATTTCGTATCGGAAACGCATCGATACCGAGAAGCTTCGGAGCCGCAGAGGTGAAGCGCTTGGCTACGATTCAGTCGTCCGTCGGTCCAGAGCAGTCGTTTGATCGACCCGATGGGCAATTAGCCTCGACCGGCAGAAAACGACCCAAAGCGGTCGGTCAGCACTGGCGATGGTTGATCATCCCCACAGGCATAAATACGACGTTTTGGTTCGAGCGGGTGCAGAAGAAGTGGGTGGTGTTGGGGGAGAGAAATATCTTGGCCTGGACTGAAACATGAACGTCACGGGAGCCCAATCAAGCCAGAAATACATTGTTGCGCAATCGATAGAAGCCCGGAAGCCCCGCTTGGAGGCGTTCCGGGCCATTGAGATTTTGCTTATTCGCCGAAGGCTTCCATAAGCACTTGAACCAACTCGCCGCCTTCCGGTGTTGCCCAGCTACCTGCCAGTTCGGCGATTAGCTGGTTGGTGGTAGTCAGCGTCACACCGGCCTTATCCATACGGCGCAAAGCAATGTCATCAGCCATGGCGGTAGGTGAAGCGCCCCCATCGGCAACTACCTGGACTTCATAACCATCACGGACCAAAGATAGCGCCGGGTAGACCGTGCACACATCGTTGGTCACACCGGCAATGATCAGCTTTTTGCGGCCTGTTGCCTTCACGGCTGCGGCGAAGTTTTCATCGTCCATTGCATTGACGATGCCCAGTCGTTTGATGCGGCTAGCAAATTCAGTCGGAAGGATCTCTTCCAGTTCGCTCAGCAGCGGGCCTTGGGCATATTCTTCCATGCTGGAAGTCAGTACGACGGGAAGCTTCAGGATGCGTGCTGCTTTTGCAAGCATCAGTGCGTTGCGCTTCAGCTCTTCAAAGGGCATGGATTTAGCCCAGCCCATGGTCCCGACTTGGTGATCGATCAGCAGTAGGGCCGCATTCTTAGCATTGAAATTTTCGAATGTCATGGTGATTCTCCTGGCGTCTACGTTGGGGCACTTGCCCCGGTTGTTGGATAAGTGAATCGTTTAACGAGCTTGCAGCGTTCCAAACTCGCCGCGCCGGTAGCCGTCTACTGCTGTGGCCAGCGCGTCCATCGAAGCGAGGGCCATTGGCCCTTGCCAAAACACCGGTTGATTCAACGGAGTGCCGGAAAACATGACTGCCTTGGTATTTCCGTTCTTTGCTTGCAGGGTGACAACCCGATCAGCGCCCTGAGGAAGATTGACCGGCGCCTTGGGGTCAGTCAGGTCGAAGGCCTGCCCGTCGATATACATCTCTCCGTCGATTGGCATCACGAACGCCACATGCCCTTGCGGTACCGGAATCTTCACTTCGCTTGCGACTTCAAGGGAGATGTCCAGAAGCCTTACGTCCGTAGGCAGTAACGACGGAGAATCCAGCCCTTCGAAGTTACCCAGCGGGACACGTATTTTCGCGCCTGCCAAATAAACGGTAGGCACATCCTGGGCCTCCACACTGAAGACAAAGGGCGCATCGGCTTGCATGTCTTTGGGCAGGTTGATAAAAATTTGCAGCATGTGAACAGTCTTGCCCGGTTCAGCAGGGACCTCTTCGTGAACGATGCCTTCACCCGCCGCCGTCCAGTGCAAACCACCGGGTTGAATCAGATTGCGATTGCCGAGCGAGTCCCGGTTGTCGATGCCTGTTTCCGAATCCAGAAAAAGGTAGGAGACCGCTGAAAAACCCGCATGCGGATGGGGTGGAAACGTCGGTCCGCTGATCCATGCATGGTCCACACCGAGGAATGGATCGATAGGTTTCGCATACTGATCGCCGCGCAGACTGAACGCCCGAAACTGGCTGCCGTGGTTCATGCGCTGTAAACGTGCGATGGAAGGCATGGCTGCGGTCCTCAGGCCCCTTGAGACAGGGTGGGATAATCGATATAGCCTTCTTCGCCCGGGGCGTAGAAGGTGTCCTTTTCTGGAGTATTCAACTCAGCGCCTGTACGGAACCGCTCAGGCAGATCGGGGTTGGCCAGGAAGGCACCGCCGAACACCGCTGCGTCTGCTTTACCGTCAGCGATCAGCGACTCGGCGCTGTCTTTGGTCTGGCCACTGCCGATCAGGTAGCTACCGTCGAATAGCGGACGCAATGCGGCGTGGTAGTCGTACTGGGCACCAAACAGCGCCACGTGCAGATAAGCGAGCTTGAAGTCGCGAAGTTGCTTGACCAGGTAGGTGTAGGTTTCCTGTGGATTGGCATCGACGATGTCGTTGAAATTCATCTCTGGAGAGATCTTGATGCCGACACGGTCACTGCCCACTTCACTCACCATGGCGGCGAGCACTTCCAGAACGAAGCGAGCACGGTTTTCTACCGAGCCACCGTATTGGTCGTCGCGCTGGTTGCTGCCGGTGGAGAGAAACTGCTCAGGCAGGTATCCCGAAGCGGCGTGCAATTCAACACCGTCGAAACCGGCTTCAATCGCCCGACGTGTGGACTGACGGTAGCCTTCAACCACATTGGCAATTTCAGCGACGGTCAGGGCGTGGGGTATCACGAAATCCTGCAACCCGGTGGCGGTGTAGGTCTGGCCTGCGGCCTTGATTGCAGAGGGCGCTTGCGGCTGTGCGCCGTTGGCCAGCAACGAAGGGTGTGAAACCCGCCCGCAGTGCATCAATTGCATGAAAATGCGGCCACCACGAGCGTGAACCGCGTCGGCGACTTTCTTCCAGGCGGCAATCTGTTCGGTGGTTTCAATACCTGGTGTGCGGACATAGCCTTTACCGAGTGCAACGGGGAAGACGCCTTCGCTGATGATCAAGCCGGCGGTGGCGCGCTGTGCATAGTAGGTTGCAACCATGTCGCTGGGCACACCAGCGTCATCGGAGCGCGAGCGGGTCATTGGCGCCATGACGATACGGTTGGACAGGGAGTAGCGGCCTACCTGGACTTCGGAAAAAAGAGCATTCATTACGGTGTTCCTCAGTAGTGATGTGGTTATGATTGATCAATCCGGATTCGGGATAAATCCGCGAAAGCCGAAATGACTAATCCATTAATGGGATAATGCTGTGGAATTTCTCAACGACATGGCGCTGTTTGTCGAGGTAGTGAAGGCGCATAGTTTCACGCGTGCGGCAGAAACGCTGGGGATACCCAACTCGACCTTGTCCCGGCGAATAAGCGCGCTGGAGAAGGGGATTGGCTTGCGGTTGTTGCACCGCACGACTCGCAAGATCGAGCCCACCGAAGCGGGCCAGTTGTACTTTGAACGCTGCAAACGAATCGTCGATGAGGCCCGTCTGGCGCATGAGCAGCTAGGGGAAATGCTGGCCCGGCCCAGCGGCTTATTGCGCGCCTCGCTACCCGTCGACTTCGCCACTGTCTACCTGGCCCCATTGATTGCGGAGTTTGCCCGGATCTACCCCGGCATCAGTTTTGAGTTCGATCTGAGCCCACGTCAGGTCGATCTGATCAGTGATCCGGTTGATGTGGTGATTCGGATGGGGGAGCCGCCGAACTCGACCCTGATCGCTCGTAAGCTCGCAAGCTTGCGGCGCAGCTTGTATGCATCTCCAAGATACTTGGAGGTCTCCGGTGCTCCTGAGCATCCATCTGAACTGGTCAACCATGAATGCCTGCGATTGCGTGGAGCAGGAGGCGACCGTTGGACGCTGTCCAACGAGGCAGATAACGAGCAGGTAGATATAGGAGGGCGATTCGAACTCAACAGCGTAGGCATGCTAAGGCGTCTGGCAACGTTGGATCTCGGTGTGGCGTTGTTGCCAGACGGTATCGCGGCGCAGGACCTTGCGGACGGAAAACTTCGCAAAGTTCTACCGCAATGGCAGGCATCGCCTGTATCGGTTTACGCGCTGACTGAAACCCGTTTGCTTCCGGCGAAAACCCAAAGATTTATTGAGTTTCTGCGAGATAAGCTTGAATGCGCGTAGTGTCCAGAGCGAATGGCCGCTTCTGGCCGATTGCTGCCTTTCGCGAAGGGCAGTGAATGGGTCTACTCAGGTCTGCTTCGAAGCTCAATGGGGGCTCCTCCGCCTTTCACGACAAAGAAGCAATCAATCTTTTAACAAGCTATCCGCAATTGCCCCCGAAAAAACCGCCTCCACCGGCCCAATAAGAAACACCGGCCCCACCCCATCCCATTGAACCGTCACACTCCCGCCATCACATTCAACCTCAACGGTAT
>NZ_JAGYFX010000120.1:0-16609 GCF_019946615.1 Pseudomonas sp. BF-R-01 | reverse complement strand
GTACTAACCTTGTAGGAGCCGGCTTGCTGGCGATAGCGGTGTGTCATTCAACATTTTTGTCGACTGATACGCCGCTATCGCCAGCAAGCCGGCTCCTACGAGGGTCGCGTAGCTCCCCTCTTGTCGCAAAAACAAGAAGAAGGAACCGTCATGTTCGATATCAGCACGTTCCCCAAAGCCGATGCCGTCCGCCGGGCCGCACACCTCAGTCAAGACGACTACAAGCGCCTGTACCGTCAATCCATCGAGCACCCCAGTGAATTCTGGGCTGAACAGGCCACACGCTTCCTCGACTGGAGCACACCGTGGAAAACCGTCCAGCGCTATGACCTGAAAACCGGCGAAGCCAGCTGGTTTGCCGGCGGAAAATTAAACGTCAGCTACAACTGCATCGACCGCCACCTGGAAAAACGCGGCGATCAGATCGCAATCCTCTGGGAAGGCGATGACCCCGCCGAATCGGCCCAGATCACTTACAAAAAACTGCATCACAACGTCTGCCGCCTGGCCAATGTGCTCAAAAGCCGTGGAGTGAAGAAAGGCGACCGCGTGTGCATTTACATGCCGATGATCCCCGAAGCCGCCTACGCCATGCTCGCCTGCACGCGAATCGGTGCAGTGCATTCGGTGGTGTTTGGCGGTTTCTCCCCGGACTCGGTGCGCGACCGAATTCTCGATGCCGACTGCCGCACCGTGATCACCGCCGATGAAGGCGTGCGCGGCGGCAAATTCGTACAGCTCAAGCAGAAAGTCGACCAGGCGCTGAAAAGTTGCCCGAACGTCAGCACCGTGATCGTGGTCGAGCGCACCCAGGGCGATGTCGACTGGGTCGAAGGCCGCGACCTCTGGTATCACCAGGCCCTGCGCGACGTCGACGACGATTGCCCGCCGGAACCCATGGACGCCGAAGACCCGCTGTTCATCCTCTACACCTCCGGCAGCACCGGCAAACCCAAAGGCGTGTTGCACACCACCGGCGGTTATCTGCTGCAAGCAGCGATGACCTTCAAATACGTGCTCGACTACCGCGACAACGAAGTCTTCTGGTGCACCGCCGATGTCGGCTGGGTTACCGGCCACAGTTACATCGTCTACGGCCCGCTGGCCAACGGCGCGACCACGCTGATCTTCGAAGGTGTGCCGAGCTACCCGAGCAGCTCGCGCTTCTGGCAGGTGATCGACAAGCACCACGTGAACATCTTCTACACCGCCCCCACCGCCCTGCGCTCGCTGATGCGCGAAGGCCCCGAACCGCTGAAAGAAACGTCCCGCGCGAGCCTCAGATTACTCGGCAGCGTCGGTGAGCCGATCAACCCGGAAGCGTGGGATTGGTATTTCAACGTCGTCGGCGAACAGCGTTGCCCGATCGTTGACACCTGGTGGCAGACCGAAACCGGCGGCATCATGCTCAGCCCGCTGGTGAGCGCACAGCGGATCAAACCCGGCTGCGCCACGCAACCGATGTTCGGGGTGCAGCCGGTGTTGCTCGACGAAGTGGGCAAGGAAATCAAAGGCGCCGGCAGCGGCGTTCTGGCGATCAAATCCAGCTGGCCGGCGCAGATCCGCAGTGTCTACGGCGATCCGCAACGGATGGTCGACACCTATTTCAAACCGTATCCCGGCTACTATTTCACCGGCGACGGCGCGCGGCGCGACGAGGACGGCGACTACTGGATCACCGGGCGCATTGACGACGTGATCAACGTTTCCGGCCACCGCATCGGCACCGCCGAAGTGGAAAGCGCCCTGGTGCTGCACGACAGCATCGCCGAAGCGGCGGTGGTCGGTTACCCTCACGACGTCAAAGGCCAGGGCATCTATGCCTTTGTCACGCCCATGAACGGCACCGATCCCACCGACGAACTGAAGAAGGAACTGCTGGCCCACGTCAGCAAGGAAATCGGCAGCTTTGCCAAACCGGACCTGATCCAGTGGGCCCCGGCCTTGCCGAAAACCCGTTCGGGCAAGATCATGCGACGGATTCTGCGCAAGATCGCCTGTAATGAGCTGGACAGCCTGGGCGACACCTCGACGTTGGCCGACCCTAGCGTGGTTCAGGATCTGGTGGATAAACGCTTGAACCAATAACGTGTGCACGCCTTGCCCTTGTAGGAGCCGGCTTGCCGGCGATAGCAGTGTGTCATTCAACATTTTTGTCGATTGATACGCCGCTATCGCCAGCAAGCCGGCTCCTACAGGGGGAGATTGGCGCTCCCCTTTTTTTCAGCAATGAGTCGCCATGGAATTCATCCGCAGCCGCATCGAAACCCAGGTCATGAGCCTCACCGGCCTGTCCCTCGGCAAGCTCGACCTGGAAAACCCCAAGGGTGATCCCGGCCTGTTCGGCCCTGATTCGGTCAGTTGGCAAGTCCACGGCGACTTCAGCAGCATGCTCATCGGCGGCATCAGCGCGTTGATGCTGCAAGCCCTGCACCCCTTGGCGCTGGCCGGGGTCTGGGACCATTCGAATTTTCGCGAGGACATGCTCGGTCGCCTGCGCCGCACCGGGCAGTTCATTTCCGGCACCACCTTCGGCTCGCGTAAAGATGCCGACTGGCTGATCGAGAAAGTCCGCACCATCCACCTGCAAGTGACCGGCACCGCGCCGGATGGCCGGCCTTACGCCGCCAGTGATCCCGACTTGTTGACCTGGGTGCACGTGGCCGAAGTCAGCAACTTCCTCGCGGCGCATTTGCGTTATCGCAACCCACACCTTTCGCTGGCCGATCAGGACCGTTACTACGATGAAATCGCCTTGGTCGCCGAACGCCTGGGCGCGCGGGACGTACCGCGTTCGCGACAGGAAACGGCCGAATACCTTGAGCGCATTCGTCCGCAATTGCTGTGCGACGAGCGCAGTCGCGAGGTGTTGCGACTGTTGTTGAACGCCCCCTCCCCGAGCCGTCTGGCCAAGCCGTTCGGTGGGTTGATGATGCAGGCAGGCATTGATCTGCTGCCGGATTGGGCCAGCGACATGCTCGGCGTGCGCCAAAGTGCCCTGCAACGCAAACTGATCCGCGCCAGCGTCAACCGCAGCGCACCGATGCTGCGCTGGGCCGTGCGTAATGGCTCGGTGCATAGGGCCAAGCGACGGATGGGATTATTGACCTGACTCCCTCTCTGTAGGAGCCGGCTTGCCGGCGATGGCCACACCGCGGTTCATCAGACAAACCGCGTTATCGTTCATCGCCGGCAAGCCGGCTCCTACAGGTTCTGCGCAAGCTGTTAAACTCCCGCGCCAAATTCCCTCCCCTGCAAGGCGCCCAGCATGTCTTCCTTGAATCAGGCGCTGTGCGCCGCCCTCGAACATCGCCAGGACCTGCTTGCCGAACTGCATCAGCAAGGCACCGATTGCTATCGCCTGTTCCACGGCAGCCAGGAAGGCGCCGGCGGCCTGACCATCGACCGCTACGGTCCACAGTTGTTGGTGCAGAGCTTTCATCAGGCGCTGGAGCGCGACGCCCTGCTGCAAGTACATGAAACGATCAACCAACATCTGGGCCTCGATACCCTGCTGGTCTACAACGACCGTTCCCGGGGCAACTCGCGCATCGACCGTGAAGACACGGTCTACCGCGCCGACGAAGCCGCCCTGCAAGACTTGGTCGGTCACGAATGGGGCCTGAATTACCGGGTTCGCGGTCGCCACGCCGGCCAGGATCCATTGCTGTTTCTCGACCTGCGCAACACCCGCGGCTGGGTCAAGGATCACAGCAAGAACAAAAGCGTGCTGAACCTGTTTGCCTACACCTGCGGCGTAGGCCTGAGCGCTGCGGCCGGTGGCGCGAGCGAGGTGTGCAACCTGGACTTCGCCGAGGGCAACCTGGCGGTCGGCCGCGAAAACGGTCTGCTCAATCCACAGTTGCCGACCATGCAATTCATCCAGTCCGATTATTTCCCGGCCATTCGCCAACTCGCCGGCCTGCCCATCAGCCAGCGTCGCGGGCAGAAACTGCCGAGCTATCAACGCCTGGAACAACGTCAATACGATCTGGTTTTGCTGGACCCACCGGCCTGGGCCAAGAGCGCTTTCGGCACCGTCGACCTGCTGCGCGACTACCAGAGCCTGCTCAAGCCCGCGCTGCTGACCACCGCCGACAATGGCGTGCTGATCTGCTGCAACAACCTGGCAAAAGTCAGCATGGACGACTGGCGCGAACAGGTTTTGCGCTGCGCCGAGAAGGCCGGCCGCCCAGTGCGCGAGTGGACGGTGATGAAACCGGGCGCCGATTTCCCGTCCATGGATCAACAACCGCCGCTGAAAACACTGATCCTGCAGCTCTGAATCACATCAGATAAATCTGAAAAATCCTGAGCTGAGCGATTACTTCGGAACCGGATTGGCGTGCCATACTCCAAGGCACTCCGATTCAGACAGATGAAGCCGCACATGCCCAAAGGATTGATCCGCGCTATCGGCGCCTTGTTGACTGCTCTGGCCCTCTACAGCCTGCTGGGGTTTCTGATTTTACCGGGCATCGCATTGCGGGTGGCCAACCAGCAACTGGCCAACTACGCGACGACGCCCGCCACTATTCAGCGAATCGAACTCAACCCGTTCAGCCTTGAAGTCACCCTGTGGGGCCTGATCATCGGCGAACCGGGCAAGGAACAGGTCGGTTTCGAACGGCTTTACGCTAACCTGCAGATCGACAGCCTCTGGACCAAGGCGCTGCACCTGTCCGATATCGAACTGGACAAGCCGAAGACCGAAATCCTTTTCGGCAAGGACGGCAAACTCAACTTGCTTGGCCTGTTCAAACTGCCGGCGAGCGAGCCGACGCCGGCCGACCCGGACGCCAAACCGTTTCCGTTGCGCGTAGAGCGGATCAAACTGGCCGGTGGTGCCGTGCATTTCAAGGATGACCGTCCCAGCGAAGCCATCGAGTTCCTCTACGACAAACTCGATTTCGAGCTGAACAACCTCAGCACTCTGCCCGATGACAATGCCGACATGACCCTTGTGGCCATCGGCCCGAACGGTGGGCAGATCGACTGGACCGGTAACTTCAGCCTCATCCCGATCGCCTCCGAAGGTAAGCTGAAAATCACCGACGGACAGATGAAAACCTTTTGGCCCTATGTGCGTGACGCGCTGCCGCTGGTGCTGGAAAACGGCGTGTTGAACCTGAGCACCGACTACAAACTCAACCTGTCCAAGGAAACCGAGCTGCTGCTGAACAACGTCGCAGTGAGCGTGGCGCCCTTCGCCATCAAGGCTCCGGACGGTCGGCCACTGGCGAAACTCGAACGCCTGGACGTAACTGAAACCACGGTCGACCTGGCCAAGCAGCAAGTTGTCGTCGGCAAGATCCGCAGCAACAAACTGGAAACCTGGGCGGCACTGGAAGCCGACGGGCAACTCGACTGGCAGAAGCTGTTCGCCAGCCAACCGTCCAAGGCCGCCGCCAAGGCCAAAGCCGAGCCGGCCAGCACGCCAGCGGCCGCCGACTCGCCAAAGCCAGAACCGACGCCGCCGAGCAAACCTTGGCAAGTGCTGTTGAAAGATGTGCAGTTGCGCAATTACCAGGTGCACCTGGCTGACCGCAAAGCGCAACCCGCCGTGACGCTGGATTTGAACCCGCTGAACCTGGACCTGCAAAATTTCGACAGCCTCAATGGCTCGCCTTTTACCCTCAAGCTCGACACCGGGGTGGGCAAGCAAGGCAAGATCACCGCCGAGGGCGAGGTCAATCTCGCTCCCGTCAGCGCTAAATTGAACGTACAGACCAAGGACATCGACCTGCGGGTCGCCCAGTCCTACATCACCCCGTTCATTCGCCTTGAACTGCGCAGCGGCATGCTCGGCAGCGATCTGGCGGTCAACCTGAAAAGCACCGAGCCGTTGGCGTTCAGCGTCACAGGACGGGCGCAGATCGATCAACTGCACACCCTCGACACCCTGAAAACCCGCGACTTTCTCAAGTGGCAGCAGGTGGTGGTCGAAGGCCTGAATTATCAGCACGGCGACAGCCTGTCCATCGACAAGGTCAACCTGTTCCAGCCCTACGTGCGTTTCATGATCAACGATGACCGCACCACCAACATCGATGACCTGCTGATCCCGCAACCGCCCGATTCCGGCGCCAAAACCGCTGCGGCCAAACCCGTCAGCCAGGACAAGCCGCTGGGCATCCACATCGGCGGCATTGCCATCAATGACGGTTCGGCCAACTTCGCCGACTTCAGCCTGACCCCGAACTTCGCCACCGCCGTGCAACAGCTCAACGGCCAGATCGGCACCATCGACAGCCGTCAGGCGAAACCGGCGACCGTCGACATCAAGGGCAAGGTCGATCGTTACGCGCCGGTGACCATCAAAGGTTCGGTCAACCCGTTCGACCCGATGGCCAGCCTCGACATCGCCACCAGTTTCAAACGGGTGGAACTGACCACGCTGACGCCCTACTCCGGCAAATTCGCCGGCTACCGTATCCGCAAGGGCCGACTCAACCTCGACCTGCATTACCTGATTACCAAAGGCCAGCTCAAGGCTGAAAACAAAGTGGTGGTCGAGCAATTGCAACTGGGTGAAAAGGTCGACAGCCCCGACGCTGTCAGCCTGCCGCTGAAACTGGCGATTGCCCTGCTCAAGGACGTCGACGGCAAGATTTCCATCGAGCTGCCAGTCACCGGCGACCTCAACAATCCGCAGTTCAGCGTCATGCCGATTGTCTGGCAGACCCTGCGTAACCTGATCGTCAAAGCCGCCGCCGCACCGTTCAAAATGATTGGCGGGCTGGTCAGTGGCGGTGGGGCGGAAGACCTGGGTACGGTGTCGTTCGCGCCGGGCTCAAGCGATCTGAGCAAGGACGCCGAGGGTTCGCTGGTCAAACTGTCCAATGCACTCAAGGAACGTCCGGCCCTACGCCTGGAGATCGAAGGCACCGCTGCCGCCAGCAGCGATGGCCCGCTGATCGCCGAGCAACGCCTGGAACGGGAATATCAGTACAACTACTACAAAATGCTCCAGCGTCGCGGCGACAAGGTGCCGGCGCAGGCCTCGTTGCTGCAAGTACCGGACGGCGAGAAAGGTCCGCTGCTGGAAGGCATCTACCGCACCCGCCTGAAAACCCAGCCACCCGCCGAATGGAAGGACCTGGGCAAGGAAGAACGCACCGCAAAAATGCGCGCAGACGTGATCAAGTTCTGGAGCACCAGCGACGTGCTCTTGCGCCAGCTGGGCCAGGATCGCGCCAGCAGCATCAAGGATTATCTGGTCGACAAGGGTCAGTTGGCCGATGACCGCGTGTACTTCATCGATGCCAGCCTCGGCGAAGCAGAAAGTGACGGTCGTGTGGTAACGCCGTTGCACCTGGATGCCGAGTGATGATCAGTCGGTTGCTGATCAGCCTGACACTGGCAATGGCGGCCAGTCAGGCCTCGGCTGCCGATACCCTGCGCTGCGGTAGTCAGTTGGTCAGCGTCGGCGACCGGTCCAGCGAAGTCCTGCAGAAATGCGGTGAGCCGGTCAGTCGAGACCTGCTGGGCTACAAGCGCAGCGCCAACCGTCGGGAAGAATTCCAGGTCGAGGAATGGACCTACGGGCCCAACGGCGGGATGTATCAATACCTGCGGTTTGAAGGCAATCGCTTGAAGCAGATCACCAGCAAACGCGGTAACTGAATACACCCTATAACCCATGTGGGAGCGAGCCTGCTCGCGATAGCGGTGTAACAGTCAGCAAAGATGTTGAATGTTATGGCCTCATCGCGAGCAGGCTCGCTCCCACATGGGTTTTGTGGTGGCCCGGAATAGAACAGGCCCCGGACACGAATGTCCGGGGCCTGTAATGGCCACATCCTTGTAGCCGTCGCATGAACTCTCAAGTTGCGGCAGACGCATGACTCGGCTCGTCTACCGCGCCTTCTCCCGTTCAGGCGAGAAGTCTTGCCTTACTCGGCTTTCAGGCCGTCAGCGGAGACCGCCTGGACGCCTTTGATTTTCTTGGCGATGGCCACGGCGGTGGCTTTCTGAGCGTCAGTCACCGCGACGGTGGACGACAGGGATACAACACCTTTGTTGGTTTCGACTTTGATATCGGTACCAGGAATGCCTTTTTCGGTCACCAGGTCAGCTTTGACTTTGGTGGTGATCCAGGTATCGGAAGTGGCTTCTTTAGCCTTGGTCACTTCACCGGCAGCCAGCACCATTGGGGCTTGGGTAGCCTGGGTTTGAGCGAATGCAACGTTGGCCATGGTCAGGGTCAGCGCGGTAGCAGTAGCGGCAGCGATAGCGAACTTCTTCATACGAGTAACTCCTGTTTTTTCATAAAGTCTGCTGCGTGTCTTGTCAGCAGGGTTACTGGGTATAGTGCGAACGCTGTGCCAACTTTGAAACACTCATTAACCTCTTATAAATCAACAACTTAAAAAATCGACTGATTTTCGGAATCATGCAAATTGCATGACTTCGACATTCTCTACATGCAAGTTGCAGGTTTTAACGTGGGCCTAAGGCCATGAATTTGTGAGGTTTTCCAAATCTCACCAAAAAGCGCAGCGAACTTGGAGTTTTTTCCCCAAAAAATGCCCCATCCGACGATGGGGCATTCTTCTATCCACCCGTTTTCAGCATTAAGTTGCCGAGGCTGTGCAACCAGGCGGTGCGTAATCGGCAGTCACGCCGGTCGCGCATGACCAGCCTGCAGTGGCGCTGCGAGTCAGCGTGATGGTTTTACCTGCCACAGGGGCCGGTGCTTTCTGCAGGGTGCAGACAATGGTGCCAGCGCCTGAGGCAACCGTGCCGGTGACAGCAATTGCACAGTTCTGCGTCGTCGTGCCGGCGCCCGTCAGTGTGGTGGGTTCTGCAGTGCCGGCATTCATCAGGTCTTCAAACGAAACTTTCAACGCTGAAATCTCCGCCAACCCCGCCGTCACTTTCGCCCGCGCTTGATACTTCGAGTAAGCCGGCAACGCAAACGTCGCCAGAATCCCGATGATCGCCACCACGATCAACAATTCGATAAGCGTAAAACCTTTCTGAGTACTCATAGACAAGCTCCATGCATGAGTCGAAATCTCATGATCTGAACCAGTCTCAGCACAGCCCATGCCAAGCCCGTTGCCCCCTGTTAGCGGGGCGCGAGAACGACGCAAGGCCTTGTCCTGCCCTCAGGATCCGCACTATCTGACACTTTTTGTCACCAGAGCAGCGCTGGTTTGGCGTCACCGGTTGACTAGGCTATAAGTCATGAACTGTCTGCGTCCGGTATCCCCATGAATGACATCGCCCTTAGCGGTCTGGCCAAGCAATTGGTGCTTGCCGAGCTGCTCACCGACCAAAGCGCGCAACAGGCGTATCAGCAAGCCCAACGCCACAAAATCTCCCTGGTCAGTTATCTGGTGCAGAACAAACTGGTGAAAAGTCGCCAGGTCGCCGAGATAGCCTCGGAGCATTTCGGCATGGCGCTGCTCGACCTCAATTGCCTGGACAAGGAAACCCAACCCAAGGGTCTGGTCAGCGAAAAACTGGTTCGCCAGCACCACGCCCTGCCTCTCTGGCGGCGTGGCAACAAGTTGTTCGTGGGGGTTTCCGACCCGACCAATCACCAGGCCATCAACGACATCCAGTTCAGCACCGGGCTGAACACCGAAGCCATCCTGGTGGAGGACGACAAGCTCAGCGATGCCATCGAGAAGTTCTTCGACAGCCATGCCAGCGGACTGGAAGACATGGCCGACGTCGACCTCGATGGCATGGACATCGAGTCGGTCGATGACCACCAACAGGACGCCATCGCCGGACAGGATGCCGACGACGCGCCGGTGGTGCGCTTCGTTCACAAGATGCTGCTGGACGCGATCAGGAGCGGCTCTTCCGACCTGCATTTCGAGCCCTACGAAAAAACCTACCGCGTGCGGATGCGCACCGACGGCATGCTGCGTGAAGTCGCCAAGCCGCCGATTCAACTGGCCAACCGCATCGCCGCCCGCCTGAAAGTCATGGCCAGCCTCGACATCTCCGAGCGGCGCAAACCCCAGGACGGGCGGATCAAGATGCGCCTGTCGAAGAGCAAGTCCATCGACTTCCGGGTCAATACCCTGCCGACCCTGTGGGGCGAGAAAGTGGTGATCCGGATCCTCGATCCGTCGAGCGCACAAATGGGCATCGACGCCCTCGGCTACGAGCCCGACCAGAAAGACCTCTACATGGCCGCGCTGAAGCAGCCGCAAGGGATGATTCTGGTGACTGGCCCCACGGGGTCAGGCAAGACCGTGTCGCTCTACACCGGCCTGAACATTCTCAACACCGTGGACATCAACATCTCCACCGCCGAAGACCCGGTGGAGATCAACATGGAAGGCATCAACCAGGTCAACGTCAACGCCAAGCAGGGACTGGGGTTTGCCCAGGCGCTGCGCTCCTTTTTGCGGCAGGACCCGGACGTGATCATGGTCGGCGAGATCCGCGACCTGGAAACCGCCGAAATTGCCATCAAGGCCGCCCAGACCGGGCATCTGGTGCTGTCGACCCTGCACACCAACAGCGCCGCTGAAACCCTGACCCGCCTGCACAACATGGGCATTCAGGGGTTCAACATCGCGACGTCCGTCAGCCTGATCATCGCCCAGCGCCTGGCGCGCAAACTGTGCAGCCAGTGCAAGAAGCCCATCGATATTCCCCGCGAGGCATTGATCAAGGAAGGCTTCCCCGAGGAACGGATTGGCGCATTCACGATCTATGAGCCGGTCGGTTGCGATCAGTGCAACGGCGGCTACAAGGGGCGCGTGGGGATTTATGAAGTGGTGAAGAACACAGCAGGCCTGCAACGGCTGATCATGGCCGAAGGCAATTCGCTGGAAATCGATATCCAGATGCGCAAGGACGGCTTCAACGACCTGCGTACTTCCGGGCTGATCAAGGCCATGCAAGGCATCACCAGCCTTGAAGAAATCAACCGGGTCACCAAGGACTGAACATGGCGGTCAAAGCAGCGAAAATCAGTGTGTACGCCTGGGAAGGCACCGACAAAAAAGGTACGAAAATAACCGGCGAACTCAGCGCTCAGAACCCGGCGCTGATCAAGGCGCAACTGCGCAAGCAAGGCATCAACCCCGGCAAGGTGCGCAAGAAATCCGCCTCGTTTTTCAGCCTCGGCCAACGCATCAAGGCGAATGACATTGCCCTGTTCACCCGGCAGATGGCGACCATGATGAAAGCCGGCGTACCGCTGTTGCAATCGTTCGACATCATCGGCGAAGGCTTCGAAAACCCGGCCATGCGCAAACTGGTGGACGAGGTGAAACAGGAAGTCGCGGCGGGTAACAGCTTCGCGGCAGCCCTGCGCAAAAAGCCGCAGTATTTTGATGAGCTCTACTGCAATCTGGTGGATGCCGGCGAACAGGCCGGCGCGCTGGACACCCTGTTGGAGCGGGTCGCGACCTACAAGGAAAAGAGCGAAAGCCTCAAGGCCAAGATCAAGAAAGCCATGACTTATCCGCTGGCGGTGGTGTTCGTCGCGATCATCGTCACCGGGATTCTGCTGGTCAAGGTGGTGCCGCAGTTCGAGTCGGTGTTCAAAGGCTTTGGTGCGCAACTGCCGGCGTTCACGGTGATGGTCATCGGCCTGTCGCAGTTCATGCAGGATTGGTGGTGGCTGATGCTTGGCGTGCTGATCGCGGCGATATTCGGTGTGCGCCACGCCTTCAAGACATCGCAAGGCTTTCGGGACCGGACAGACACCTGGCTGCTGAAACTGCCGTTGATTGGCGCATTGATGTACAAGTCCGCCGTGGCCCGTTACGCCCGTACGCTGTCGACCACTTTCGCCGCGGGTGTGCCGCTGGTCGAGGCGCTGGAATCAGTGGCGGGCGCGACCGGCAACATCGTGTTCAAGCGGGCGGTGCTGCGTATCAAGCAGGACGTTTCGACGGGGATGCAGCTGAATTTCTCCATGCGCACCGCCGGCGTCTTTCCGAACATGGCGATCCAGATGACGGCCATTGGCGAAGAGTCCGGCGCACTGGACGACATGCTCGACAAGGTCGCCAGTTTCTATGAGGCGGAAGTCGACAATATGGTCGACAATCTCACCAGCCTGATGGAGCCATTCATCATGGTGGTGCTGGGTGTTATCGTCGGCGGCCTGGTGGTTGCGATGTACCTGCCCATTTTCCAACTCGGCAATGCGATCTGACATGCCCTTGAACGAAATCCTGACCGTGTACCCGTTGGCGTTTGTCGTCATTGCACTGCTGGTCGGCTTGCTGGTCGGCAGCTTCCTCAATGTGGTGATCTGGCGCCTGCCGAAAATGCTCGAGCGTGAGTGGCAATTGCAGGCCCGGGACATTCTCGGTTTGCCTGGCGAAACACCGCCGGCGACCTACAACCTGATGCTGCCCCACTCCGAGTGCCCGCATTGTGGGCACCGGATTCGCGCCTGGGAAAACATCCCGCTGCTCAGTTACGTGTTTTTACGTGGACGATGCTCAAGCTGCGCAACGCCCATCAGCAAACGCTACCCCTTGACCGAACTGGCCTGCGGCCTGCTGTCGGCGTTCATTGCCTGGCACTTCGGTTTCGGCTGGCAAGCCGTGATGGTGCTGGTCCTGAGCTGGGGCCTGTTGGCCATGAGCCTGATCGACGCCGAGCATCAACTGTTGCCGGATGTGCTGGTGCTACCGCTGATGTGGCTGGGACTGGTCGTCAACAGCTTCGGATTGTTCGTGCCGTTGCACGAGGCGCTGTGGGGTGCAATTGCGGGCTACATGGCGCTGTGGTCGGTGTTCTGGCTGTTCAAGCTGATCACCGGCAAGGAAGGCATCGGCCATGGCGATTTCAAGCTGTTGGCCATGCTGGGCGCCTGGGGCGGCTGGCAGATTTTGCCGCTGACCATTTTGCTGTCGTCCCTGGTGGGCGCGATTATCGGCATGATTTTGCTGAGCCTGCGCAATGCGAAAACCTCGACCCCGATCCCCTTCGGTCCCTATCTGGCGATTGCCGGCTGGATTGCATTGCTCTGGGGTGGTCAAATAACCGGCTTCTATTGGCAGTTTGTCGGTTTGAAATGAATACCCCTGTGGAAAAACCCTGGATTCTCGGCCTGACCGGCGGCATCGGCAGCGGCAAAAGCGCGGCCGCCCAGCACTTCATCGACCTGGGCGTGCACGTGGTCGATGCCGATCATGCGGCGCGCTGGGTGGTGGAACCGGGTCGCCCGGCGCTGGCACAGATCGCCGAACATTTTGGCCCCGGCGTGTTGCAAGCCGACGGGCAACTGGATCGCGCAGCGTTGCGCAAACTGATCTTCGAAGTGCCTGAGCAACGCCTCTGGCTCGAGGCGCTTTTGCATCCGCTGATCGCCAGGGAAATCGCCGATCACCTGGGCAAGGCACAATCGCCTTACGCGATTCTGGTTTCGCCGTTGCTGATCGAGTCCGGGCAGTACGCCATGACCCAGCGAGTGCTGGTGATCGATGCGCCCGAACAACTACAGATCGAACGCACCCTGCAGCGTGACCAGACCAGCGAACAACAGGTCCAGGCGATCCTCAAGGCGCAATCCAGTCGCCAGGATCGCGTGAGCCATGCCGACGATGTGGTGGTCAACGACCGCGACCTCGCCTGGCTGCACAGCGAGGTCGAACGCCTGCATCACTTTTACCTTACATTGCGTGGAGGCCAGTCATGAGCCAGATCCCAACCGTCGAATGCCCAACCTGCGGCGCCCCTGTGGAATGGACCCCGGAAAGCACATTCCGGCCGTTCTGTTCGGACCGCTGCAAACTGATCGACCTGGGGGCGTGGGCATCGGAAGAGCACAAGATTCCAGTGGCACCCGATGCCGAGGACGAGTTGTTCAGTGGTGATTTCGACCCACGTCACTAAGTGACGGTTCAGGGCCGCATGAAGCCGTAGTCCTGACCGTCATCGAGGTTCTCGGCGAGAAACTGCAACTCATCGGCCAGATCCTCGACACTGCGCACGGCCTTGCTCTGCTGCACCACCGCGCTGAGCAAGGCGCGCAGGCTCAACCCCGGATCAAACCCGACTTCCTGCGCTGCATCCAGACTGTGGCGCAACTCCTGCCTTGCCCATTCGTAGACACTCATTTTCGATGCTCCTGAAGGTTTTTCGGAGCATGGATTCGTCGACGTTTTTTGGATTTGATGTGGATCAAGATTTCGGATCGTCGTCCTTCCAGGGTGCCGAAAGATAGCGTGTGCGATTGAAGGTCTCCAGCCATTCAGGGCTGAACACCACCAGCGCGCTGACGACCATGCCGTTGATGAAGGCTTCGGGAAAGATGATCAGCCACAGGTAACCGACAAAATCTTCCAGCCAGTAAGGCATGACGAACAGCTCGTTGAACCACAGCAGCCACAGGGCCAGCAGCAGGCACAGCAAGGCCGACAGCGCCGCTGCGAAGAAACCGGAAACGAAGATATACACGAAGGGATTACGCGGCTGCGCGCGCTCGACCAGGATTGCGCAGCACTCGGTGACCAGCACGGGCAGCAGAATCAACAAGGCGCCGTTCACGCCGACGGCGGCGAGGTCCTGGCGTCCGAGCATTACCAGGCCTGCTTGTGCGACCAGTCCACCGACGATCGCCAAGGGCCAGTCCAGGAGCAGGGTTACGGCGGTCATGCCGATGAAGTGATAGGACACGCCGGTGTCGAAATCCCGGCGTACCAGCCACAGCATGAACAGCGCGAATACGGTGCCGAACAACAGATGCTGGCGGCGGCTGTCGCTGAACAGCTCGACCCACGGGGCACGTGCGATGGCCCAGATCAGGGCCGGGACGTAGATCAGCCAGCCGACGGTGAGGGTTTCGGGGGACAGCAGCTCGGCGCCGATCATGGCTGGGTGGGCTCCCTTGTCTTTGCCGGAATAGGGTGGGGTATCAGTTTACACCGGTGTTTGGTTGGTCTTTGGTTGGCCGTTGGTTGAGGGGCATATCCGTTTTTGCGGTGATGGCGGCTATTGGTTTCGCCCTTACGGCGAGTCACTTGGAAAAGCCCCAAGTAACCAAGGGCTCTTGCCCCTTTCGTTCGGTGGCTCGCTAAGGCTCGCCATGCCCTCGCTCCGGTCCTGCTCCGTGGGCCCGCCGCCATCGGCCATCCCTGGCCGTGCGCGGCTAACCCGGCATCCATGCCGGGTTGCCCACTACGCAGAACCTCCACTCGGCCTCTCGAGGGGGCGCTCAGATCAAAAGCTGAAGGCGAGCTAACGCTCGGCCTGATGAGTGGTGAAAAGCAAAAGCAAACGCCGATTCCTGTAGGAGCCGGCTTGCCGGCGAAAAGCGTCGGGGCAACGCGTTCATTCAGACAGCCCGCGTTATCGTTGACGTCCATCGCCAGCAAGCTGGCTCCTACAAGGGAAATGCATATGCATTTGGATAAATGCGATCAACTGTAGGAGCTGGCTTGCCGGCGATAGCGGTGGGTCAGTCACCCTGTTTTTCGACTGGACGGACGCCATCGCCAGCAAGCTAGCTCCTACAAGGGAAATGCAGATGCGTCTGGATGAATACGATCAACTGTAGGAGCTGGCTTGCCGGCGATAGCGGTGGGTCAGTCACCCTGTTTTTCGACTGGACGGACGCCATCGCCAGCAAGCTGGCTCCTACAAGGGAAATGCAGATGTGTCTGGATGAATACGATCAACTGTAGGAGCCGGCTTGCCGGCGATAGCGGTGGGTCAGTCACCCTGTTTTTCGACTGGACGGACGCCATCGCCAGCAAGCTGGCTCCTACAAGGGAAATGCAGATGTGTCTGGATGAATACGATCAACTGTAGGAGCTGGCTTGCCGGCGATAGCGGTGGGTCAGTCACCCTGTTTTTCGACTGGACGGACGCCATCGCCAGCAAGCTGGCTCCTACAAGGGAAATGCAGATGTGTCTGGATGAATACGATCAACTGTAGGAGCCGGCTTGCCGGCGATAGCGGTGGGTCAGTCACCCTGTTTTTCGACTGGACGGACGCCATCGCCAGCAAGCTGGCTCCTACAAGGGAAATGCAGATGTGTCTGGATGAATACGATCAACTGTAGGAGCTGGCTTGCCGGCGATAGCGGTGGGTCAGTCACCCTGTGTTTCGACTGGACGGACGCCATCGCCAGCAAGCTGGCTCCTACAAGGGAAATGCAGATGCGTCTGGATGAATACGATCAACTGTAGGATCCGGCTTGCCGGCGATAGCAGTGGGTCAGTCACCCTGTTTTTCGACTGGACGGACGCCATCGCCAGCAAGCTGGCTCCTACAAGGGAAATGCAGATGTGTCTGGATGAATACGATCAACTGTAGGAGCTGGCTTGCCGGCGATAGCGGTGGGTCAGTCACCCTGTTTTTCGACTGGACGGACGCCATCGCCAGCAAGCTGGCTCCTACAAGGGAAACGCAGATGTGTCTGGATGAATACGATCAACTGTAGGAGCCGGCTTGCCGGCGATAGCGGTGGGTCAGTCACCCTGTTTTTCGACTGGACGGACGCCATCGCCAGCAAGCTGGCTCCTACAAGGGAAATGCAGATGTGTCTGGATGAATACGATCAACTGTAGGAGCTGGCTTGCCGGCGATAGCGGTGGGTCAGTCACCCTGTTTTTCGACTGGACGGACGCCATCGCCAGCAAGCTGGCTCCTACAAGGGAAATGCAGATG
>NZ_JAGYFX010000012.1:0-95581 GCF_019946615.1 Pseudomonas sp. BF-R-01 | reverse complement strand
GTTGAGGGGGTTGAGGATCCGGCAGGGAAAGTGAAACGTGATGCAGGAGAGCCTGCCACCCCAACCCCAACCCCAAAAACTAATAAACGTTACTTGTACCGAGGAGACGCGAGGGAATCCTCGGAAATTTTTGAGACTGGATTTGAGCCTTTGGGAGACAGTATTGATCTTTACTTGCACGCACGCGACAACCGAAGCCCTCCCAGTTTTTTTGTCAGCACCACTACCTCTGAAAAGGAGGCTATAAAATTCGCCACTGGTTACGGATTTGAAGACGGTTTTGTGTACGTAATAAAAAACATCAAAGGGATAGATGTGAACAAAAAGCTAGGTTTACTCTCGCCTCATAAAGGTGAGGCTGAAATTGCCATGCCAGGTGGAGTCGATAGCAAATACATCCTCGGCGTTACCCCCGTGCACGCCGATGGTACCTACAAAGGTTACTCAACTCCCAACCCAAACAGAAAGCTGCCATGAAAATAGTAGAAATAACCACGGATACTCAGGGCACCATTAATAAGGTAGTGATCGAATGCGACCGACGAATCCGTTCATTAACTTTAGTTTTGGAAAACGGCGTAAGAAAAACATACTCAGGCTCTGATCTGTATGTTTGCTTTGGGATGTTGCGAGCGGACTACCCGGAAACAAAGTTTTTATGCAAGGGCGCCAAACTCAACGTGCACCCATCCAGCATGTCTTCGCAAATGTCTGCGGGAGTAGTAGCGTATGAGCTTCAATTGGGTAAACCAGCCGGGCCCGACGACTTGGTCAATATTTTTGATTATGAAGTAGCCGACATTACAAATGACATTGAACAACAACGTGATTTTTACAAGCGCTGGATTGAGTCTTTTGCTGGGTAAACTCCTGGCGCGCCTTTACAGGTTCTACCAGTTTGACTCGCGTACTAGCATGGGGTGCTAGGGGTGTCATCGACATCAGTATCTTTCGGGTCAAAAGCACCTCTCAGGGGCATTGAAAACAACACCTGAAGTTTTGATGACACCGCCACGGAAACCGTTCGATCGAAGGGACAATCGGTTGAGCGGCAACGTTCCGGTGTCACGCTCGCAAAAATGAAAAACCCGGCACCAGGCCGGGTTTTGCTGTCACTGATCGTCGAATCAGTGGTGTTTGTTCTTGTGCTTATGCTTGTGTTTGTGACCGTTGCCGGAATGGGAATCGCCGCTGTCAGTACCCAGGTTGTTGCCCAGCGCACCACCCGCTGCACCGCCGAGGCCTGCGCCAATGGTCGAACCGGTCTTGCCGCCAATGCTGTTACCAATCACCGAGCCGCCCGCCGAGCCCAAACCACCACCGATCGCTGCTTCAGTGCGACTGCCTTTAGGTGCACCAACAGCGCTACCCGCCGCGCCGCCTACACCTGCGCCAATCGCGGCACCGGTGCTGCCGCCCATTTGCTGACCTACCACGTTACCCAATGCACCGCCGATACCACCGCCAACAGCAGCGGTGCCATCACCGGCAGCCATCGCACCTTGAGCAACCAAAAGTCCCAGAAACAATGTGGACAATGTCAAACGCATGATATGAACCTCTAATTCCGCATCGGGAGAAAAGAATTCGCTGCGGATGGGCGGAGTCTAGCACCTGCCCCCACTGAATCCGGCCAGCGATGACCGTTGGACAGCTAAAGATGCAAAAGCTGCGAAAGAGAAACAGCCAGATACAAAAAGCCCGGCATCAAGCCGGGCTTTTTGAGCGGATCGATCAGGATCAGTGGCCCTTGTGGCCCTTGCCCAGGTTGCTGCCCACGCCGCCGCCCAAAGCACCGCCCAGGCCTGCGCCGATGGTCGAACCGGTCTTTCCGCCCAGGCTGTTGCCGATTATCGAGCCGCCCGCAGCACCCACGCCGCCGCCAATGGCCGCTTTGGTGCGGCTGCCTTTGCGTGCTCCAACAGCACTGCCGGCGGCGCCCGCGACACCAGCACCAATCGCAGCGCCAGTGCTGCCGCCCATGCTTTGGCCGACCACATTACCCAGCGCGCCACCCAGACCGCCACCCAGTGCGGCAGTGCCGTCGCCAGCAGCCATTGCACCTTGAGCAACCAAAAGGCCCAGAACCAGAGCGGGCAGTGTTAAACGCATGACAAGAACCTCAAAAAATAGGGGGAAATCAAAAAGGGTCGAGATTGAATGCTTTAGCGGCGAGAAAGTCCAGACACACAGCCCCAACCTCACCATCGGCGACGGTTGGACAGCTTTTATGGAAAAGGTTTTATGACAGACAAAAAAAAGCCCGCTGGGGAGACGGGCCAGGTGTTGCTTTCTAACGGATGAGTTGAGATTACGTAAGGCCTTGTGAAAACTTTGTGAAAACCCAGGCCGAAAAACACACGCCGCCAAAAAGGTTGCAGGCATAAAAAACCCCGCTCAATGACGGGGTCTGGAGAGGATGGATTACTTCCTGACGGGTGCCGCAACCTTGGGTAAAAATTTCGCCTTCGGCCCTTGGGGCACCTGGGATTTCATTTTGCCAAGCTTGACCTGATCGTCACCGTAAGCCACCACATAGTCTGTCTGGCCACACCGCACGCTATTGTTGATTGGAAATTCAGCACCGTCGTCTTCGATATACGGATCAGCCATCTTTTCGCCCCTTTCAAAAGCGGGATCGATACCGGCAAGCCCTTTTGCCTGAAACATATCGACCACCAAGCTTTTGAGACTAGCCGGTCATTACCGGACTTGTAATTCAGATTCCCCAACACCCGACGAATGGCCCGCACGGCTTCCTACAAAACAAATACATGAACCGTTACCTGAATCACCTCAGTTTGACGGCCGTCCCGGTCACAAATACCACCACCATGCCGCCCTTGCCGGCCGGCATGCTGATCTCATAATCGAGCCCCACCACCGCATCGGCCTGCAGTGCCCGCGCCCGCTCCTTGATCTCGTCGGTGGCCTGAATCCGCGCCTCCTTCAATGCACGCTCCAATGTTTGAGAGCGCCCGCCGAAAAAATCCCGCATCCCGGCGAACATGTCGCGGATAACGTTGACCCCCTGCACCGACTCGGCGCTGACGATGTCGAGGTAAGCGGTGATCTGGCGGCCTTCGATGGCGTGGGTGGTGGTGGTGATCATGGGCATTCCTTCTTCATAAATAGTCACTCAAGGCCTGAAACCTCAATTATTGATACACAAAGAGATCCTCTGAAGAGTCCACCTCTCCCCACTCTCCAGTGTAAGCAACGGCGTGTATCGGCACCCGCCCAGCATCAATGACCTGTTGAAGCGTGTTCGTCATATGCACCTTGTCTCTTTGTTCCGGGGTCAAGGCCTCGCGAAGCCGGACAACCTCTGCCCACCCCTCAGGCGTGAAGCGTAGAAGCCCCATGTATTGGCCCTGAACATCATCGACTGAAGTCGGTTTGCTGCCGATTTCGGTCAAGGTGCCGGTGGAGGCAAGGCGGAACGTTTCGGCATCCAGTAACGGATCACCAAAGCGCTGTGTCCAGAGCGCCAGCCAGTTCGGGTCGTAGGTGACGGCCAGGGAAGCCTTGCATGTCATTAACGACTGGACTGCTGCGGGGCTGTAAAAAATGTCGGAGTAACTCACGATGCACGGAGCATCCTGCAACCAGGCTTCAGCACACGCCAATGAGGAGACCATGTTGGTGTGCGCCCAGCGAGGATTATGGAACTCGATCAGCCCTTGGTCTGCCAACACCTCGCGCTTGTAGCCGGTCACGATGGCTATCTCGCTAATACCTGCACCGCGCAGCGCCAAAAGTTGCCACTCCAGCAGTGTCTTGCCACGCAATTCGACCATGCATTTCGGACGTTCATCCGTGAGACTTTTCATGCGGCTGCCACGTCCGGCAGCCAGAATAATGGCTTTCACAACAGTCCTACCTCATGAAATGTCTTTATTAACCGAACAATTGCTTCAGTCGATGAACGTCGTGCGCAGCCCAGACGTCCTCTCGCTCCGGGTGCCACATCCAGCCCTCCCAAGGGAGGTTGCGGTGCCGGATGGCTTCGATTTCCCCATCCCCACTGCACGCCAGGACCTCAAAACCTTCAGGGCAAGCGGCAAGCGAAAAACCGTGATAACTGTTCACCTCGGCAACGATTTTTCCTGACAGTTCATGCCGGGTTCGCACATGACCGTTCACCGCTTTCAGCTCGCCGCCCGACCAGTGCGCAATCATCTGCATGCCCCGGCAAATTCCAAGCACGGGCAGGCGCAGGGATCGTGCATGGGCAAGCAATCTGCCTTCAGTCAGGTCGCGCGCCGGACACTGGCCGATGTCATTTCCCCCCGAAAGCACAATGGCTTGTGGCGATACCGTGTGCAGCCAGTCATGCAGGGCGTCCTGAGTCAGCCGTCCGTCAGCGGTTTGCAGACACAACCCGTTGGGTACCGGCACCGGCAAAAAGCCGGCATCCAGTAGGAAGCTGATCAGACGCTGGTCTATTGCATCGCGGCTTTCACCACGCTCGGGAAATACGTCCACACGCTGGCTGAGGGCAACGACTTTCATGCCAGCATCTCCACGCAGCGCCCCGGGCAATCCAGGTGCAAGCGTTGAGCCGCCGACCAGCGCCGATAGAGGACTTCGCCGGCACCGATCACTGCCGGCAAGCCAAGTTCTCCTGCACGAATCGCCATGTGCGAGTTCGCGCCGCCCCAAGCCGTTATCAGCCCGGCAATCGGGTAGGCAAACAACCAGTCGAACCCGGGGTCCGCGTTGGGAATGCAGACAATCGCGCCGGCGAGTATTTCTCGGTCGTCACTGCCCACCACGGGGGCAGTCACCTGCTTCTGGGTGATGAAGTTGGGGGCTGTTTCCGGCCATTCGAAGGACCAGACATCCTCAGGCCGGGTGATCACCGGCGGTAACGATACCTTTAGTGTCTCTGCGTGGCGGGCCTTGCCCTGCTCAATGCTGCGCAACAGCACATCGCTCGTGTTGGCTGCCGCAACGTGCAGTTCCTTGAAGACACTGATGTCGCAATAGGCCATGTCTTCGCGGCTGATGCCGTGCTGGGCTCCCACTTGCGCGATCAATGCCAGGGCATCCGAGAGATTGCGGGTGAAGTGGAACTTGGCCAGCTCGCGCAGTTCGATTCCTGCTTGCATGAAGTCCAGCAAGCCGACGGGGTCGGGCTGCAAGCCGTGTGACTCCAGTTGCTTCACGATTTCGCGCATTTGTGGAAGGGTCAGCGAAAACGGTTGTACGGGCTCCGGGACGGACGGGCGCTGAGTCCAGTCAAAGTAAAGTTCCGGCGCTTCATCGTAACGAGGCGAAAGGATGTCGTAGGTGCCCGGGCGCAAGTGGCCGTAACGTGCGAGGAACGTCGCCTTGTCCAATGTCGCGCGGTCACGCGCCAACTGGCCGCTGACAGTCGACACCCCACCCATGAAACAATCGTAGTCAGCCTGCGAGAGCACGCCCACCGTCATCAGGGATTTGAGCATCTGCACCGCGACGAAGCCGGCGCGGGCCAGACCGGCGAATGGCAGGGTCCCGTAGCGTTTGGCATCCTCCAACAGCCAGTAAATCCGTTCCAGAGGGTCGGCGTTGGAGGCCAGCAATGCCTCACGTCGCGCATTCAGCGTATCGAGTTTGTTGGCATCAGCGCGCCACAAGCCATCCTTGGGATGGACGATGCGGTTGGTCAACTTGCGCAAACTGCTGCTGATGGCTTCCAGCTCATGCTCCAGGAAACCAGCACTGGCCAGGCGCTCCAGCCGCTGCGACAAATCCAGTGTGTAGCACGAGAACACAATCTCGAACTCCACTTTGTCGTGCAGCGTCGGCTCGGACAGCAGCCGATCGATATAATGATCGACCAGACGCCCCGCCAACCCCTCATCCAGGTCTGCCGGGATGAACGAGTTGAAAGACAATCGAACATCGATGTACGGCAGCCCGAAAAAATGCGGCATCAGCGGAAAGCTGCGCAAGTTGCGGTAGCCGTAATTATGCCGTTGATAGGCCCAGATCGAGTCAGTCACCAAATCCCGGTAAAGCGAAAGCGCCAGTGGTTTGGGACGGATACCGATAATTTCGGCCGGGTTCCAGTCCGGCATCACACCATAAACGGTACGCTGGCCGATCAGGAACGGGTGCGGCCGCATGCCCCGCGCTACCTTGCGTTGAATATTTTCCAGCCGATCGGCTTGAGTTGCTTCGGATTCCGGGCGTGCTGGCAAAATCAGTGGTCGGGCTTGCAATAACCACAACACCTCGCCTTCAGCCTCCCGCGTGACAGCGAACTCACAGTCGACCGGCACCCCCTCGAACAACTCCAACAACTCTTCGAGCAAGGTCACGACGGGCAGCATATCTGGCGGTGGCGGCACTTTGCTGTGGGCCGCCTGCTGCCAAAGCCGGCCACCCAGACCGCCGGTGACAGAGGCAGTGTCACGGCCCTCCGTCCAGTTCACCACCCGATAGGGCGCACAGGTATTCGGGTCGTGGGAAAAGGCAACGCCGGACCGAACGACATTATTCAACATCGGTTGAATCAGAACTTCGTCTGCCTGGTTGGCATCGCCATAACTGGCGATGACCTGTTCGACCGCCGATTCCAACCCTGCTTCATTGACGTCAAGTACAGAGAGAAACGCCCCCGCACCGGATGCTTGTACGCCATCTTCGCGCAGACAACTGGAGCGCACGATCCAGGGGCCGGCGTCCAAGCGTCCCTGAATGTCGCGAAAACAGGCTTGCCGGCCCATTTGCCAGTCCCTTACGGTGAAAGACAGCAACGGAGCAATGCGCGCCGAAGTCAGCCGCTCTTGCAGGCCGGCAAGCGTACCGGCCTTGGTGGAAAATCGCAGAGCCATCAGGATTATCTCAGCTGAGCAACCCAGATATTGGTTGAGTACGGAATCTGGATCGAAGCAGTCCCCAGGCCTTTCAAATAGTCATCGATTGCGCTAATCACCTCATGGAAATTCGCACCTGCCTGACGCTCAAGCGTTGCGTGAGAACGCCACGCCTCCAGACATTCCTCAATGGTTTGTTCGTGAATGACACGCGCATCAAGATGAACAACAGGACCGAATAGCGCACTGGCATCAATCACTGCCGTTTGATCTTCACGACGAGTACCGTAGCCGTAACCCTGAACCCGTTCTTTAATGATCGCTTCAATTCGGGCCTGGACAGGATCTTCAAGATGACGATGATTCCACATACAGGCGAACCAGCCTCGTGGCTTGAGAATGCGCGCGGTTTCCTTGAGAGCCTGCTCACGGTCACAGACATTGAAGGAACTGCCGAAAGTGACCATGTCGAAAGCTTGCGACTGCTGCCCTGTTACTTCGCCTGTGCCTTCATGCCAACTGACATTAGTCAGGTCCGCGGTACGCTTGATGCCATTCGCTCGCATCGCATCATTAGGTTCCACCGCAACAACGTCCAGGCCTCGCGCAGCCAACATTAAGGTCAGGTGCGCAACCCCGGCGCCAACGTCGCAGAACTTGTCGCCTTTCTCGGCGCCTGCAATCGAAAGCATTGCATCGATCGCAGCATCGGCGTAGTCAGGACGCTTCAAGTAAGCGTCAGCCAGTGTGGTGTAATCCCATTCCGTTTTCATACCAACTTCCTTTTATAAAAATGGTGCAGTAAGTCATCAGTCAACATAGATAGAGGGCGGTGGGGGTCGAACTCCACCACCCAGTCTGCCGCGTCCGGTTCATCAATCGACAAATCGAGCCCCGCGACGTTGTGCAACTCGCCCGCATCGAACCGGCGATAGATGCCCTTGGGATCCCGACGGCGCAGCTCCTCCATCGGCACCTTCAAATAGATTTCGAAATAACCAGGCAGGTGGGCACGGTTCCACGCATGAACTTCGCGGAACAGCGAAATCGTGGCGATCACCACCGTGAACCCCTGCGCCGCTATGACCCTGCATAAATGAGCGTATTGCATGGCCAGCGCCAACCGCCCTTCACGCCCGTGGTTTTGCGCATTGGCCGCACTTGCGCCAAACACATCACGCAGTTCATCTCCATCCAGCATGACAACCGGATGACCATCGCTTCTAAGCCTGGCAACAAGCTCATGGGCCAGCGTTGATTTACCGGCACCCGACAAACCGGTAATCCACACGACCTCGCCAATAGAGGTATTCATATCAACACTGGGAGCCTGGAAGTTACTCACGATCATTGCAGCGCTCTTTCAGAGTCGCTAATGAAATTGTCGTGAGCGCCCCCAAAAGAGTCGATCACACAGTAACGAAAACGGGACTCATGTCGGTTTTCAACCAACTCAAGAAACACCTCATCCGGATGATGAAGCCCGCTGTACTCTGAGTCGTAGAACTTCTTATAAATGAAGTACTTTTGCTCTGAAGTAAGCAGTTTAAATCCAAGCACCATATCCTTAAGCTCATCGCCATTTTTAGCGATCGGCAGCAAGCCCTCCATCTGTTCCAACCAGGCTTCGACGATTGGACTGCTATCGTGACCCACTGGAACATAATAAATCGGCAGCTTGCACGTATTCAGCATAAAGGACACACCACCACTGGAGGCATCAGTGATGATCGTGTCACATATCCGATAGAAGTCTTTACTGCTGCCTTTAGTATCGTCAATTGAAACCCATGGGTACCGGGCAAGTTGCTCACACAACTCTTTTACATAGGGACGGTCAAAATCCGTCATATACGGTCGAAAAATGATCTTCGCATGAGGAATCTGGGATTTCACCGAGTTAATGACCACCTCCATGTTTTCAAACAGAGAAGCGCCACTCGGGCAAATACCTATCTGGGTAGGCAGAAGGCCAACAACATACTCCTCGGACATGCACCGAAACTCAGGGGGAGCGCTGAACATGTCGGGAATTTTGATGGGCAGTACGGATACTGCGCTAGTGTTTCGAAGGTCCGTACGCGATCGGTCCGGTTCAAGCTCCAGACGCAAGGCGACTCTGTCCCGCCTGAAGTAGTACATGCCTGTTTTAATCAAATCAAAAAGCGATCTGGAGGAGGAAACAATTGCATCCCAATAGGATGTCCAGCCGGAACAGTAGTAAACATCCGCGAGGGGCATCCCTACATTGCCGTGCGCAATAAAAATGGTGAAGTTTGATTCATCAAGTAATTTCCCGATAGAAGCATCGTTCGAGATAATTACTTGTGATTTCAGTTTTCCAATCTCATCCAAACCCACTTCTTCAACTGGACAGCCTAGAAACTGTTCCGCTTCAAACTTGCTGATACCGACAATGTTTGTCTGAAGCACAATGCAGTTGTAGTGATTGCGAAGAGCATTTAGCGCTGGCAGCAAGTACTCAAGATAGGTTTTTCCGCCATTATTGACGTTACTGATCAAATAAACGCTTTGCATATAAAACGCGCACCTTCAAAGCTGTCCCAGGCAAGCCAGGCTTAGGCCAAGTAAACGCGCAAAAAAGGGAAAAGCATTTGATCCTGCCTAAGTGCATATCCCTTTCGCACGTGTACATCCTTGTTGTTAAGCGAATCAGACTAAAGTCGTATTAATTTTCATTGAAAATCAATGATAAGGCTTTGATCCTGATCACATAAACGGCGCCAATATATCATACGCTGGCAAATTGACACCCCACCAGGCGAGCATTTTTTACCCTTGGCGCGGCCAACGTGCCGCCTCGAAATCCAGACACCCAGAAACCACAAAACCCCTGACTTCTTTCGAAATCAGGGGTTCTGGTTACATCGAATTTGGCGGTGAAGGAGAGATTCGAACTCTCGATACAATTTCTTGTATACACACTTTCCAGGCGTGCTCCTTAAGCCACTCGGACACTTCACCGTATCTCTTCAAACATGTTCTGTCTGTCGAGGCGCGCTAATGTAGTCGAAAGCTTTTCTGATGGCAAACTTTTTTTGCAGAATTTTCATGTGCTTAGCGGTTTGGAGGTTCCGGGAGCATTCCGGGCCATGGCAAACCTGCCAATCTCTGGCTTCGCGCTCTCCTATATAGAGAGGGGAATGCACGGCGGGAGCGGCGAGCTACGCTTGCCCGGCGGGGAAAGGGTGACTGGCGGGTCAGTCACGGCGCTTTACCTGGCCTGCGGCGGTGGGTAACGTCTGCCCCAACTTTCATACAAGGAATAGCGTCATGAGTGAGTTGATTTCCTACCACCTCGAAGACGGTATCGCGACCCTGACCTTGAGCAACGGCAAGGTCAATGCCATCTCTCCGGACGTGATTGCTGCGTTTAACGCTGCGCTGGATCAGGCAGTGACTGATCGCGCAGTGGTGATCATCACTGGCACGCCGGGGATTCTGTCGGGCGGTTATGACCTGAAGGTGATGACAGCAGGCCCTAAAGAAGCCGTATCGCTGGTGACGGCTGGCTCGACATTGTCCCGTCGCCTGCTGTCGCACCCGTTTCCGGTGATTGTTGCGTGCCCTGGGCACGCAGTGGCCAAGGGCGCGTTCCTGTTGTTGTCGGCGGATTACCGTATTGGTGTCGACGGCCCGTTCAGCATTGGCCTGAACGAAGTGCAGATCGGCATGACCATGCACCACGCCGGCATTGAGATCGCCCGTGATCGCCTGAGCAAGGCAGCGCTGCATCGTTCGGTGATCAACGGTGAGATGTTCAACCCGAAGAGTGCCGTGGATGCAGGTTTCCTCGACTTGGTGGTGTCGCCAGAAGAACTGCAAGGCGCGGCGCTGGCAGCGGCTCGTCAGTTGAAGAAGATCAACATGACCGCGCACAAGAACACCAAGCTGAAAGTGCGCAAGGCACTGCTGGACACCCTGGACAACGCAATCATCCAGGATCAGGAGCATTTGGGTTAACCCAAAGATGCTGCACCGAAAAGCCCGACCATCGTGTCGGGCTTTTTCATACACGCTCTGTGGAAAAGTCTACAACCCCTCTAGAACAGATCTGACCAACTAGTCGGAAACATGCGCTCAAACATCGGCTATCTCCTACCTCTATAGAGGCAATTGCCGAAAACAGTGCACATCCGTACACTGCGCCACCTTTTGTCCCGGTGGGGCCTGTAAATGCTGTTCGTGTTTCGTATGTTATTGATGGGCCTGCACTTTATTCTCGCTGGTGTGCTGGGGGTGATTCTGGGGCTGTTTCGCCCGTTCAACCCGGACAACAGCCGTTTGTGCGCGCGCCTCTATGCGTGGCCGGCAATGTGCATTTTGCGTTTGCGAGTGAAGGCCGACGTCGGGCCATTGATGGACAAACCCGAGAGCTGCGTGATCATCGCCAACCACCAGTCCAACTATGACTTGTTTGTTTTCGGCAACGTGGTGCCCCGCCGCACCGTGTGCATCGGCAAGAAGAGCCTGAAGTGGGTGCCGTTGTTCGGTCAGTTGTTCTGGTTGGCCGGTAATGTGTTGATCGACCGTGGCAATGCGCACAAGGCACGCCAGTCGATGCTGACCACCACGCACACCTTGCAACATGAAGACACCTCGATCTGGGTGTTCCCGGAAGGCACGCGCAATCTCGGCGAAGACCTGCTGCCCTTCAAGAAAGGCGCGTTCCAGATGGCGATCGCGGCGGGCGTGCCGATCGTCCCGGTGTGTGTCAGCAGTTACGTCAAACACATGCGATTGAACCGCTGGCGCAGTGGGAAAATTCTGATCCGTTCTTTGCCGGCCATTCCAACTGCCGGACTGAGCCTGGACGACATGCCGCTGCTGATCGCCCAGTGCCGCGAGCAGATGCGCGAGTGCATCGCCTCGATGGATCGGCAACTGCAAGCCGCATGAAACGAAACCCGCCCTGTGCGGGTTTTCTTTTGCCTGCGAACTTTTGCCTTCGAACTCTGCAGATTTCACTGACTCTCAAGCGGTATAGAAGGATAAGCTGAACACTGCCTGCTACTAATAAGAAGTGAAGCTGAATCATGGGTAGAGTTGTTGCTGCTGCGGTTTACAGCGCTGGTAAGAAGGTCACCAATATCACCCTCGACGAAGGCGCTGCCTGGGCCGCCAAGCCTGGTCACTTTGTCTGGATCGGCCTCGAAGAGCCGAATGCCCAGGAGCTGTTCAATCTGCAACGCCAGTTCAACCTGCACGAACTGGCCATTGAAGACGCCCTGGAAAAACACAGTCGACCGAAGCTGGAAACCTTTGGCGATGCGCTGTTTATCGTCACGTACTCGCCGATCCGCCATGAAGGAAAGCTTGAGTTCATCGAGACTCATATCTTTGCCGGCAACGGTTACATCATTACTGCGCGTAACGGTCATTCGGCGTCCTACGCTTATGTCCGCCAGCGTTGTGAGGCGCGTCCGCTCCTGCTTGAGCACGGGGAAGATTTCGTACTCTATGCCATCCTCGACTTTGTGATTGAAAACTATCAGCCGATGGGTGAAGCGATCCATGCAGAGATCGATGAGCTGGAACGTAACGTCATGTGCAGCTCCCTGAACGAGCGCGACATTCAAAAACTCCACAGTCTGCGCCGCGATGTATTGCGTTTGCGGCGGTATGCGGCGCCGATGGTGGAAATCGGTGAGGAGCTGCAGAAGCTGAGTTTTCCGTTCATCGACAAGAACATGCGCCCGTACTTCCGCGACGTGCAGATCCATGTGACCCGGCAGATGGAAGACCTGACGACCCTGGCAGACATTGCCAGCCAGACCATTGAAGTCGGGGTGTTGCTGGAGGCGTCACGGCAGAGCGTGGTGCAGCGCAAGTTTGCGGCGTGGGCGGCGATACTGGCGTTCCCGACGGCAGTGGCCGGGATCTATGGGATGAACTTCCAGAACATGCCGGAGCTGACCTGGCATTACGGGTATTTCGCGGTGCTGGGGTTTATTGCGGTGGGGTGTGTGAGTTTGTGGGCGAGTTTCAAGAAATCGGGGTGGTTGTAAACAACACAATCGCTGGCAAGCCAGCTCCTACAGGGATCCGTGTACCCCTTGTGGGAGCTGGCTTGCCAGCGATGCTTTTCAGCTTCAAACAGTTTCTGGTTTATGCGCCACAAACCGCATCATCCACTCCGCAACGGTTGCGCCATGATGCTCATGTTCAAGGCTCGCCATGCCCTTGGTATACACCTGCTCGCCCAACGCTTCCTGACGAATATCCAGCAAGGCTCGCGAGTAATCGTGAATGAATTCCGGGTGCCCCTGGAAGCACAACACCTGGTCGTTGATGTGGTACGCGGCAAACGGGCAGAAATCGCTGGAAGCGATGACCGTGGCGTTTTCCGGCAACGACGTCACCTGGTCCTGGTGGCTGATCAACAACGTCAACTCTTCGCGCACCGGGCTCATCCATGGCGCCTTGGCGGCGAGTTTGTAACTGTGGGTGCCGACGCCCCAGCCCTGGGTCGCACGCTCGCTCTTGCCGCCCAGCAGCAGCGCCAGCAACTGATGGCCGAAGCACACGCCCAGCAGTTTGTCACCGCGTTCGTAGCGGGTCAGCAGGTAAGCCTTGAGGGTTTGAATCCACGGGTCGGTGCCGAAGGAATCGGCCTTGCTGCCGGTGACGAGATAGGCGTCGAAGGCCTCATCATCGCTGGGGTATTCGCCCTGCATCACGTTGTAGACAGTGAACTCGGCCGCGATGGGTTGTTGCGAAAACAGACGCTGGAACATCTGCCCGTAACCCTGATATTGATCGACCAGTTCCGGACGCAGGATGTCGGTTTCCAGAATGCAGATGCGTAACGACATAAAAAATACCTGACACGTGATGGGAATAATGCACACCCCAGAGCCTGCCTCGAAACACCGTTCCAAGGCAAGCCCCACGAGTCGTCATCGGTCCCTTAAAACACCTCACCTTTGGCCGCTTTCTCCAGCAGCAGCGCGGGTGGCGCGAACCGTTCGCCGTACTGCTCAGCCAGGTATTGCGCACGCGCGACGAAGTCCTTCACGCCGTACTGGTTGATGAACTGCAGCGCGCCGCCGGTCCAGGCCGCGAAACCAATGCCGAAGATCGAGCCGACGTTGGCATCCGCAGTCGAGGTCAGCACGCCCTCCTCCACGCAACGCACGGTTTCGATGGCTTGCACGAACAGCAGACGATCACGCACGTCCTTCGGTGAAATCTGCCCGTCAGCCTTCTCGAAACGACTTTTCAGCCCTGGCCACAAGTGCTTCTGGCCGCCGGCCGGGTATTCGTAGAAACCACCGCCTGCCGCTTTGCCCGGACGCTTGTATTCGTTGAGCAGCAAGTCAATCACGGCAAACGCCGGGTGCTCAATCAGTGGTTTCCCTTCCGCTTGCAGGTCTTTGGCCGTTTGCTGGCGGATATGGCTCATGAGGCTGAGGGAAACTTCGTCGGAGATCGCCAGAGGCCCGATGGGCATGCCCGCCTTGCGCGCTTCGGTCTCGATCATCGCTGCGCTCACGCCTTCGCCGAGCATGGCAATGCCTTCGTTGGTGAAGGTGCCGAACACTCGTGACGTGAAGAAGCCACGGCTGTCGTTGACCACAATCGGGGTTTTCTTGATTTGCAGGACGAAATCGAAACCGCGGGCCAGGGTTTCGTCGCTGGTGTGGGCGCCTTTGATGATTTCCACCAAGGGCATTTTTTCCACGGGGCTGAAGAAATGCAGGCCGATGAATTTGCTCTGATCCGGTACCGCGGTGGCGAGCCCGCTGATGGGTAAGGTCGAGGTGTTGGAAGCGATCACCGCGTCCGGGCCGACGACCTGTTGCGCGGCTGAAGAGACTTTGGCTTTCAGTTCGCGGTCTTCGAACACGGCTTCAATGATCAGGTCGCAACCGGCCAGATCGGCGTCACTTTCAGTGGTTTTGATCCGTGCCAGCACTGCGTCCCGCTGTTCGATGCTCAATTGCCCCCGGGCAATCTTCTTGTCCAGCAACGCCGCCGAATGAGCCTTACCCTTTTCCGCCGCAGCGAGGTTGATGTCCTTGAGCACCACTTCGATACCGGCCGAAGCGCTGACAAAGGCAATGCCGGCTCCCATCATCCCCGCGCCCAGAACCCCCACGCGACGCGTCACGTAAGGTGCAAACCCTTGAGGTCGCGAACCGCCGGCATTGATTTCGTTGAGCTGGAACCAGAACGTGCCGATCAGGTTCTTCGAGATCTGGCCGGTGGTCAGCTCAGTGAAGTAGCGGGTTTCGATCAGGTGCGCCGTGTCGAAATCCACCTGAGCGCCTTCCACTGCGGCGCAAAGAATCTTCTCTGGTGCGGGCATGCAGCCCTGGGTTTTAGTGCGCAGGATCGACGGAGCAATTGCCAGCATCTGTGCGACTTTCGGATGCGACGGCGTACCGCCCGGAATCTGATAGCCCTTCACATCCCAACGTTGCACCGCTGTCGGGTTGGCCAGAATCCAGGCGCGTGCCTTGCTCAGCAGTTCATCGTGATCCAGCGCCAACTCATCGATCAAGCCCGCCTGCAAGGCTTGTTGCGCACGGACTTTCTTGCCTTCAAGCAGATACGGCAAGGCCTTCTCCAGGCCGAGCATCCGCACCATGCGCACTACCCCGCCACCGCCCGGCAACAGGCCGAGGGTGACTTCCGGCAGGCCGAGTTGCACCGATGAATTGTCCAGCGCCACGCGGTGATGACAGGCCAGGCAGATTTCCCAACCTCCCCCCAGCGCAGCGCCGTTGATTGCGGCGACCACCGGTTTGCCCAGGGTTTCCAGGGTGCGCAGTTGGCCCTTCAGCGTCAGCACCATGTCGTAGAACGCTTTGGCTTCAGGCTTGCCGACCTTGATCAGTTCATTGAGGTCGCCGCCGGCGAAGAAGGTCTTCTTCGCGGAGGTGATGATCACGCCGGCGATGCTGTCTTTCTCGGCAACCAGTCGGGCGACGCAAGCGGCCATGGCCTCGCGGTAGACCGCGTTCATGGTGTTGGCGCTCTGACCCGGCATGTCGATGGTCAGGACGACGATCTGGTCCTGCCCTTTTTCGTAACGAATGGCTTCAATCATGAAGAGGATTCCTTGAAATCGTGGCTCAGAGGCGTTCGATGATGGTGGCAATGCCCATGCCGCCGCCGACGCACAGGGTCGCGAGGCCAAAGCGCAGGCGCCGGGTTTCCAGTTCATCGAGCAGCGTGCCGAGGATTGCGCAGCCTGTAGCGCCCAGCGGATGCCCCATGGCGATGGAGCCGCCATTGACGTTGACCTTGTCCGGGTCGATGGCCATGTCCTTGATGAATTTCAGCACGACGGAAGCAAACGCCTCGTTGACCTCGAACAGGTCGATGTCTTCGACCCGCAGCCCGGCCTTGGCCAGCGCTTTGCGGGTGGCCGGCGCCGGGCCGGTGAGCATGATCGTCGGGTCGGTGCTGGTGACCGCCGTGGCGACGATTCGCGCCCGTGGCTGCAAGCCGAGCGCACGCCCCTTGGCTTCGGAGCCGATCAGCATCAACGCCGCGCCATCGACGATCCCGGAACTGTTGCCCGGCGTGTGCACGTGGTTGATCCGCTCAACGTGGCTGTAGACCCGCAATGCCGTGGCGTCGAAACCCATTTGCCCCATCATCTCGAAGCTTGGCTTGAGTTTGCCCAAGCCTTCCAGAGTGGAGTCGGCGCGAATGAACTCATCGTGATCGAGCAAAATGATGCCGTTCTGATCCTGCACCGGCACCAGTGATTTGCTGAACGAACCGTCGGCCCGCGCCCGCGCCGCTTTTTGCTGGGAGTGCAGCGCGTAGGCATCGACGTCCTGGCGGCTGAAGCCTTCGAGAGTGGCGATCAGATCGGCGCCGACGCCTTGCGGGGTGAAATGGCTGTGCAAATTGGTTTCCGGGTCCAGCGCCCAGGCGCCGCCATCGCTGCCCATCGGCACCCGTGACATCGACTCGACGCCACCGACCACCACCAGGTCTTCGAAGCCGGAACGCACTTTCATCGCCCCGAGGTTGACGGCCTCCAGCCCTGACGCGCAGAAGCGGTTGATCTGCACGCCCGCGACGCTGACGTCCCAATCGGCCACCTGTGCGGCCGTTTTGGCGATGTCCGCACCTTGATCGCCGACCGGCGTCACACACCCCAACACCACGTCATCGACCTGACTGGTGTCCAGCGCCGTGCGCTGTTGCAACGCCTTGAGCAACCCCGCCACCAGGTTCACCGGCTTGACACTGTGCAAGGCACCATCGGACTTGCCCTTGCCACGGGGCGTGCGTAACGCATCGAAAATCAAAGCTTGGGTCATGACGTCCTCGAACCTGGCGGTGAAAATACTGAGCCCTCACCTTATGCCGAGCCACCGCCGATTCAATGACCGCAATGCTCACTGACGTTGACGGACACGCTCAGACGGACGGTAGTGTGCTACCGGATTGATCGTTTCAGGACACCGAGATGTCTAGCAAAAGGGCGGCAAAGAAGCTGGCAATAGGCCTCATGCCTTTTTTAAAGCAATAAGTGCGCACTCCATACGAAAGGGATCTAAGTCACGAGTGACGCGGGCCCTAAGGTGAACATATGCGAAGTTGTCGTCGGGTTTTGCCGAGGCGCTCGCCTTACAGGAAGTGCAACGCTCTGCCGTCATGGAGATATGCAGGCAGGCATCAGGAAATAACAAAAAAGGCGGTCAAGCCATGTTCAAACATTCGAAAGTACGTCAAGCCGGGCTCATTCTTTTCGCTACTACGTTGCTGTTGATTTTGCCGAACCTGACGAAGGTGATCGGCTGAGTCTTTATTAAAAAATCGGCGCACAGTTTCCATCGCCTCTTAAAAATGTGACTGGCTCGCTACCCGGGCCGGCGTGGGTGTGCCAACCTTTGCGGCACTTCCACGACATGGACGGCGATCTGTTGAAAACGCTCATTCTGCTCGGAGCCTTGCTGTTCGGCTCGCCCCTTTATGCCGCACAGCTGAACCTGGAGCTGGGCGCACACAGCCGCACCTGGCAGACCGAGGAATTGCTCAAGCATCCTCAGGTTCAGACCATCACCATTACCAACGACGTTTCCTACAAACGGGACATGAGCTATCGCGCCGTGCCCTTGGCGGCTTTGTTGACCGGCATCAAGCGTGACGATCACCTGCAAGCTGTGGCACTGGATGGTTTTGCTGCCGAACTGGCTGCCGCGCCGTTGCTCAACAGCCAAGGTGCGCGAGCGTGGCTGGCGATTGAAGACCCGACAAAACCGTGGCCGACGCTGTCGGCAGACAAGCCGAGTGCCGGGCCGTTTTATCTGGTATGGACGGATCCGCAGGCGGGCAATATCAGTCCCGAGCAATGGCCCTTTCAAGTGGCTGACATCAAACGCATGGCGCCGGTGGCCGAGCGCTTCCCTGCCCTGCTGCCGGATCCGGCGCTGAAGGCGAACGACCCGGTGAATGTGGGGTTTGCGCTGTTCCAGAAGAACTGTCTGGCGTGTCATCGATTGAACGGTGCCGGGGATGCGCAGTTCGGGCCGGATCTGAACATTCCGTTTAACCCGACCGAGTATTTCGGGGCGGACTTTTTGAAGCGCTACATCCGCGATCCGCAGAGTTTGCGGCAGTGGCCGCAGGCGAAGATGCCGGGGTTTTCGGCGGCGGTTTTGCCGGATGGGGATCTGGAGATGTTGGTGGGGTATTTGAAACACATGGCCGGGCGCAAAACCAAGCCCTGACACTATTTCCATGTGGGAGCGAGCCTGCTCGCGATGACGGTGGCACATTCAACATGAATGTGACAGACAGACCGCTATCGCGAGCAGGCTCGCTCCCACAGGTTTTTGCGGCGAACAGACCTATTGCTGCTGGACTGAAATCACCGGCATCGGCATCGGTGTCGGCGACACAAACACCTTTGCGTGCATCTGCTCACACCCGCCGCCCCGACGCATCCCGCGTACCGGGCAGGCATCCAGGTAATCCAGGCCCACCGCCAGTTTCAAATGCCGCTCCGGTCGCGCCAGTTCATTGGTCACGTCAAAGCTGTACCACGCGTCATCCAGCCAGGCTTCCGCCCACGCGTGGCTGGCCAGATGCTCGCTATTCTCGCTATACAAATAGCCCGACACATAACGCGACGGAATGCCCAGGCTGCGGGCGCAGGCGAGAAACGCGTGGGTGTGGTCCTGACAGACACCCGAACGCCCGGCGAAGGCTTGCGCGGCGCTGGTGTCCACTTCGGTGGAGCCCGGCGTGTAGGTCATGTGCGAATTCAGGCCATGCATCAAGTCGATCAATGCCGCGCGGTCCCGGCGCTTTTTGCACGCCTTCTCGGCGAACTCACGCAAGGCTTCGTCGGCCTCAGTCAGGCGCGTGAAGCGCAGGAACGGCAGCGCCGACTGGCTCTCGTGCTCGGCTTCACGCAGTTCGTCGATGTCGACCTGGCCACGGGCGCCGATGATGATCGCTTCATGCGGCTCATCCATGGTCAGCACGTGCAGGATGTTGCCGAACGGATCGAGTTGCGCGCGCACCGGGCGCGGCAGGTCGAGCTGCCAGCTGAGCACGTGCTGGCGCTCGCTGTCGTGAGGGGTCAGTCGCAGGTACTGGATGCTCGCCCGCACCTGATCTTCATAGTGATAGGTGGTCTCGTGGCTAATGGAAAGTCTCATGCAGCCTCCAGGTAGGAACTGTGTATGGCGTTACCCAACTGGCGCACCAGCGGGATGAACTCGGTCAGCCAGGCGTGCAGGCCTTCGTCGAGAATTTCGTTGATGCCGGTGTAGCGCAGGCGTGCGTCCATCTCGGCGGCCAGACGTTGCGCAGGACGACCATTGGCCCCTGGCAGTTGAGCGAGGATCTGGTCGATTTCTTCGGTGCACGCACGCAGGGATCGCGGGACATCGGCGCGCAGCAACAGCAGTTCGGCCACATGCCGGGCGCCGGGCGCGTCGCGGTAGATCTCGGTGTAGGCCTCGAACGACGACAACGCCCGCAACAAGGCACTCCATTGGTAATAGGCGTGAGCCGTGCCGTCGCTGACCGCTTCGGCCTGATCGCCCGCCATTTCGTAGCGTGCATCGAGCAGGCGCAAGGTGTTGTCCGCCCTTTCGATGAAAGTGCCCAGACGAATAAACCGGAACGCATCGTTGCGCATGATCGTGCCGTAGGACGCGCCGCGAAACAGGTGCGAACGTTCCTTGATCCACTCGCAGAAACGACTCATGCCGTAGCGACTCAAGCCCTGATCGGCGATGCCGCGAATTTCCAGCCAGGTGGCATTGATGTTCTCCCACATGTCCGCGGTGATTCGCCCCCGCACGGCATGGGCACTGGCCCGCGCCGAACCGAGGCAGCTGTAAATGCTCGCCGGGTTGGCCGCGTCCAGGGCAAAAAAGTGCAGCAGCCGTTCGGCATGCAACTCGCCGTGGCGTTCGAGGTAATCGTCCAGGGTGCCGGTTATCAGCAGCGGCATGGCGAGTTCGTGCAGACCGTCACCGCGGCCATCCTGCGGCATCAGCGACAGCGAATAACTGATGTCGAGCATCCGTGCGAGGTTTTCCGCCCGCTCCAGGTAACGCGACATCCAATACAAATCCGAGGCAGTTCTACTTAACATGGCAGGCTTCCTTCAATCCTCGACCACCCAGGTGTCCTTGGTTCCGCCGCCCTGGGAGGAATTCACCACCAGGGAGCCTTCACGCAGGGCGACACGGGTCAAACCGCCGGGCACAACCCGGGTTTCGCGGCCAGACAATACAAACGGACGCAGGTCGATGTGGCGTGGGGCGATGCCGTTTTCGACAAAGGTCGGGCAGGTCGACAGGGACAACGTCGGTTGCGCGATGTACGCGTGGGGCTTGGCCTTGATTCGCTCGCGGAAGGATTCGATTTCCGCCGCCGTCGCCGCCGGCCCCACCAGCATTCCATAACCGCCGGACCCCTGGGTTTCCTTGACCACCAGTTCTGGAAGATTGGCCAGCACGTGGGACAGTTCGGAGGGATTACGACACTGGAACGTCGGAACGTTCTTCAGGATCGGCTCTTCGTCGAGGTAGAAACGGATCATGTCGGTGACAAACGGATACACCGACTTATCGTCCGCCACCCCGGTACCGATGGCATTCGCCAGCACCACATTGCCCGAGCGGTACGATGACAGCAGCCCCGGAACGCCGAGCATCGAGTCCGGATTGAACGCCAGCGGATCGAGGAATGCATCGTCGAGACGGCGGTAGATCACATCCACCGCTTTCGGCCCGTCCGTGGTGCGCATGAACACCTTGTCGTCACGCACGAACAGGTCCGCGCCTTCCACCAGCTCCACGCCCATTTCCCGAGCGAGAAATGCATGCTCGAAAAACGCGCTGTTGAAGCGACCCGGCGTCAGTACCACCACGCTCGGGTTATCGAGGTGGCTGGAGCTTTTCAGGGTGTCTAGCAACAGGTTCGGATAATGATCGATCGGGGCGATGCGCTGGGCCGAGAACAACTCGGGGAACAGGCGCATCATCATCTTGCGGTCTTCGAGCATGTAGCTCACGCCGCTGGGTGTACGCAGGTTGTCTTCGAGCACGTAGTACGTGCCGTCGCCATCGCGCACCAGGTCGACGCCGGAAATGTGGGAATAGATATCCCGGTGCAGATCCAGCCCCTGCATCGCCAACTGGTATTGCTCGTTGGCCAGCACTTGTTCGGCCGGGATGATGCCGGCCTTGATGATGCGCTGCTCGTGATAGAGGTCGGCGAGGAACATGTTCAGCGCCTTGACCCGCTGGATGCAGCCGCGTTCGACGATCCGCCATTCACTGGCGGGGATGCTGCGTGGAATGGTGTCGAAGGGAATCAGGCGCTCTGTCCCCTGCTCGTCCCCGTAGAGCGTGAAAGTAATCCCGGCGCGATGAAACAGCAGATCGGCCTCGCGTCGCCGTTGTGCCAAAAGCTCGTCAGGCGTTTCGGCCAGCCAACGGGCAAACTCCCGATAATGCGGGCGGACCTGGCCGCCGGCATCGTACATCTCATCAAAATAGGTGCGGATCATGCCGTACTCCTTGTCACCCGGACATCCAGGCCTTCGCAAGGCCCGTGCCATCGGCAGAAACGCTTTGATATCAATCGGTTGGATATTCACATGATTAACACCGCACCAATCCTGTGCGGCAAATGCCCCAACCTGATCGCCCCCGCTTCATTGCGAAGCAATGCTGTCGCCTATCACCAGCATAGTCAGAGTTGATTTCACTGCCCGGAGGGGGATGCGGATAATTCGCGCATTCGCTGGAAATGCTCACCGAACTTCCCTTTTAGCCGCCTTGCTCAGGCGGCTTTTTTTTGTTTCGGGATTTGTGGTGGGTGGTTTGGCGGTGATTGGGAGGACGTCATCGCCAGCAAGCTGGCTCCTACAGGGGGCGGTGATTTGTGGCACGCCGGTTTTCTGTAGGAGCCGGCTTGCCGGCGATGGGGACTGAAATTCTGCGGTGATTCGCAGGGCGCCATCGCCAGCAAGCTGGCTCCTACAGGGGGCTTGATCTGCGCAAACGAAAACGGCCAACCCGAAGGTCAGCCGTTAGTGGATGTTGTCGCTGTTCATAGTGTTATGCGAGTAGCCCTCGTACCTCCTGCTTGACGCCCCATCCTTCGATGATGCCACCCAAAGGCTCGACCACCGCCTCGAAGTCCTGCTCAAAGTCGCCGATGCCGTCATAGGTGGCGTACATCACTTTGCTCAGTTCCAGGGACCAGGCGCCGTCGTCGCGCACGCTGATTTGTGCATTCATGGATTCACCGCAGTAATGCCCTGCCGCCCTGCGTGCCCGCTCCTCGTCCGGGAAAATGGCGTAGAACTCGATGGGATGGAAACGTGAAAAGTCGAAACCGCCTTCTTTCATGCGGCGCAGAACCGAGCTGCTGATGTCTTCTTGATAGGCTGTGCTCATGAAACGTCCTCCTGATACCGATGGATAGACTTTCCGTACTCCCGACGCCGGCAACCGAAGGATGCGAGCGCTGCGGCAAGCAAATTGCCGATGGGAAACAAGCATGTAGCTGACAAGACCAGACCTTAGCGATCCATTCGCTGATCTCGCTTGCAGAGTAGCCCCAAGTCGGAGCCGCTGCCAAGGCCTGGTTATTTCACGAGTGTTCCAGAGGGGGTATCAGACGGGAGTAATGCCGAGGATCTGGATGCTGTTCTGGGCTTTAAGATTCTTGACGCTTGCATCAGCAGTTCGCCCTTCCAGATCATTCAGATCCAGTTCGGCGACGACAGGAAGGAGACGTTCCTTGATCAGTTTGGCGGCGTGCTCGTTGTCCGGGCATTCGTCGCACTCAAAAACTTCGTTGGCTGTTTCACCGTGATCATCCACGAAAGTGATTTTCCACTTTTGCATCACTGCCTCCTCGAACAAACCCGTAAATGGGCTTACATCCATCTGGACTTTTACCCAGGCCGATCGTTCAAACAGATTACGCCGTGCCAGCATGAAAAACACGGTCCCTGTAGGAGCGAAGCTTGCTCGCGAAGGCGGCATATCAGTCAATAAACATGTCGACTGAAACACCGCTTTCGCGAGCAAGCTTCGCTCCTACAGGGGTTTGGCGTATTTCTTCAGTCGTTGCTTGGCTTGTTCACGGCCTGCAACACGTATTGCGGCAAGGCGAACGCGCCGATGTGGATTTCCGGATTGTAGTAGCGGGTGACGATGCCGCTACCGGCAAAGCGCTGTTGCAGGGTTTCGCGGGACAATTTGCGATAAGCGGTGTTGGTCGCGCCCCAGGCAAAAGTCATCGAACCGCCGATGTAAGTCGGCACGGCGGCCTGGTAGAAGTGCCAGTCCGGGAACAGGCTGCGCAGGCGGCCGGCGGTGGTTTTGACTTCTTCGATCTGCATGAACGGCGTGCCGTTCTGGGTCACCAGGATGCCGCCTTCGTTGAGGCAACGACGGCAGGCCTGGTAGAAGTTTTCCGAGAACAGCACTTCGCCCGGACCGATCGGGTCGGTGGAATCGGAAATGATCACGTCGAACTTTTCAGTGGTAGTGGCGACGAAACGCATGCCGTCGTCGATCACCAGGTTCAGGCGCGGATCATCGAATGCACCCTTGGAGTGGTTCGGCAGGAACTCCTTGCACATGTCGACCACGGTGCCGTCGATCTCGACCATGGTGATGTGCTCGACGTTACGGTGTTTGGCCACTTCACGCAGCATGCCGCCGTCGCCACCACCGATGATCAGCACGCGCTTGGCGCTGCCATGCGCCAGGATCGGCACGTGGGTGAGCATCTCGTGGTAGATGAATTCGTCGGCTTCGGTGGTCTGGATCACGCCGTCCAGCGCCATGACGCGGCCCATGCGCGGGTTCTCGAAAATCACCAGGTGTTGGTGTTCGGTGCGCACTTCGTGCAGCAGTTTTTCCATGCGAAAACGCTGGCCGTAGCCTTCGTAGAGGGTTTCCAGGTAATCGCTGGTAGGAGTGTTGCTCATGGGAAGTGCTCCGATGAATGCGGTGGCAACGGACGGTTACCCGCCCATGATGGCCAATCGATCAGCTCGATTGCCCGGGAAAGGCGCGCATTCTACGTCGCGGAAGATGACAGGTCGAACCTTCTGACTCCAAGTACCTGTAGGAGCGAGGCTTGCCCGCGAAGGCGTCCGTGAGGTCGCCAAAAGCTTCGCGGGCAAGCCTCGCTCCTACAAGGAAGGTGGAAACCATCAAATACGCACATTGCCCCGTGGCCCGGCGATGGCCCAGATGATCAGGCCCAGGACCGGCAGCAGCAGGATCAGCAGGACCCAGATGATTTTCATCCCGGTGTCGGCGCCACTTTTCAGCACGTTGATGATTGCCCAGATGTCCAGGACAAGGATGATCAGGCCCACCAGGCCGTTGAACGTGGAACCCATGGTGTCGCTCCCTAAGCGTTGTGTGCCCTCTCAGGATAGTCGGCCCCAGGGGTTTCGTTTCATGCCATCAAACGTGGATGGCGACTTTCAGGGCTTCCAGGGAAGGCGCGGCAGCGATGCCGACCTCGGCGCACAGCTCGAGCACACGCGGTACGTCGTTGCCGTACACCAGCACCACTTGCAGCTCGTCGTCGAGCAACTGGCTGAAGTTCATCAGCGTATAACCGCCGTTTTCCTTGTTCATGCTGCCCATTTGCACCTGGATGCGATTGAGCGCGGTCAGCGCTTCGGTCTTGGCCAGTTGCTTGGGTTTGATGTTGAAATCCACGCCCGGACCAAACGAAGCGACGATCTGCGCGAACAGGTCCATATAGGTGTCAGCCTGGAACAGCACGGTTTCCGGCAGGCTGCCGACGACGACCCACTCGCCCAACGGAATCGGGAAGGTGTCGTCGTAGTTAATGTCCGGATTGGCTGTCAGAAAAGCCTCTGGATCGGCGTAGGCCTGGGCCGCTTCGTCGGCGACTTTGAGGATTTCGTCTTCGCTCATGCACCCGGAGCTGATTTTGCTGATGAGTTCGACGAGTGCGGCTTTCATGGGGGCGGAATCCTGTAGCGAGGGAATTTTGAAGGCGCGAAGGATAGCGCATTACGTCCCGCAGTTCCTGTGCGCGAGCGTGACCGGGAATGTTGACCCATATCAAGATCCGGCGCACGGGGCCGCGGCACAATGCTGGCACCTTGCCAATACTGTTTCCGCTATCAGAGAAGACCTCCATGGGTGCCTGGCTTAGCAACATCTCGCTGAAATATAAATTCTGGGCGGTCAATGCTGTCGCCTTCGTCACGACCCTGTTGTTGGTGCTGTACGCCGTACAGCTCGAACAACAGGCCCGCAGTCACGCATCCAAAGTGTCCGCCCAGGCACAGGCACGCCTGCTCGGCGCCTGGCCGGCCGGGCAAGCGCTGCCCAAGGCCGATAACCTGCTGACGTTCAGTCGCGGGCACGCGCCGTTGCTCAACGATCAACCCGTGCTGGAACTGACGGACAGCAACGGCTGGGTCGAGATCAACTCGATGCCGTTGTTCGGCGAAAACCCTTTGATGGGCGCCGAAGTGTTCACGCGTGCCGACGGCCAACACATCGCCGTGATTGCCTATGGCCCGAGCCTGAGCCAGGTGTTCGAAGAACGTTTCGCCAACTACGCCGTGGCGGTGTTCATCCTGATGCTGGCGATGCTCGGTGCGTCGCAATTGTTGATCCGCTTTCTGCTCAGCCAGCTCAATACGTTGAAAGACGTCATGCTCCACGTTGAAAAAACCGGCGACCTCTCGGCCCGTGTGCCGCTGGCCTGCACGGACGAAGTCGGGCAGATGGCCGGTGCGTTCAACGCGATGCAGGCCGGTTACCAACGGGTGGTCAACACCGTCGCCAGCACCGCACGACAACTGGATGACGGTGCCGCTCGGCTGGCATCGAGCATGAACGAAGTGCGCCACGGCATGCTCGGTCAGCAAAGCGAGACCGATCAGGCCGCCACGGCGATCAACGAAATGACCGCCACCGTCTACCACATCGCCCAGCACGCCGGTGCCACCCGCGACCTTTCGAAAACCGCCGACACCCTGGCTGGCAGCGGCCAGGAAGTGGTCAGCCGCGTGCAGAAATCGATTGCCGGGTTGTCCACTGGCGTCCAGCAGACGGCCGAGATGATTCAGCGTCTGGCCGAAGACAGCCAGAAGATCAACGGCGTGGTCAATGTGATCCACAGCATCGCCGAGCAAACCAATCTGCTGGCGCTGAATGCGGCGATTGAAGCAGCCCGGGCCGGGGAAATGGGTCGTGGTTTTGCCGTGGTCGCCGATGAAGTGCGCAACCTGGCCAAAAGCGTGCAGACCTCGACCGACGAGATCACCCTCATGGTTTCGGCGTTGCAGGCCGGTACGCGGGACGCGGTGGATTTCATGCAGGAAAGCTCGTTCAAGGCCGACGACTGCGTGCAACAGGCGCAAGAGGCTGGCGCCGCACTGGCCGAAATCACCAGCGCAGTGGCGCAGATGCGCGAAAGCAATACCCAGATCGCCGTGGCGGCGGAACAGCAGAGCCAGGTGGCGGAAGAGATGAATCGGGCGGTGGTGAGTATTCGCGATGTGACCGAGAACACCGTGAAGCAGACCGTGGACTCGGCGACGACCAGTAATGAGTTGGCGGCGCTGGCCGGGGAACTGAGTAAGGCTATAGGTCAGTTGAAACTTTGAGGCCCTCTTCGCGGGCAAGCCTCGCTCCTACGGGTCTGCGCCGACCTTGTAGGAGTGAGGCTTGCCCGCGAAGGCGTCAGCTCAATCAATATCAATTTCGACCATGACATCTATCACTCCGATAGCCATCCTTGATTCGCCGCCCGCCCATGCCGCGCCTATTCTTCAATCATGTGTTCAACATGGATCGAGGATCAGCATCATGGGCAAACGTCACCCCAACCTTCCCGCCTGGCAATGGCGCGCTTACCCGGACAATCACCAGCACCCGGCCAATCTGGTGTTGCACCTGATTGCCGTGCCGCTGTTCATCGTGGCGTTTCTGCTGCTGGTTTGCGGGGTGTTCAGCCTGAGCTTTGCGAACTTCGCGATTGGCGTCATCGGCCTGCTCGCGGCATTGGGCCTGCAGCGCCACGGTCACAGCCTGGAGGCGCAAGCCTCCGAGCCGTTCAGTGATCGCAAAGACGCGGTGTCACGCCTGCTGGTCGAGCAGTTCCTGACCTTTCCACGGTTTTTCCTCAGCGGCGGCTGGTGGCGCGCCTGGCGTGAGCGCCACCGTCGTCACTGATCAGGCGAAAACCGTCACCGTCTGCCGGCTCATGGCAATCAACTGATTTTCTGCGTTCCACAGCTGCGCCGCCGCGTGACCGTAGCCGTCAGCGGCATGTTCGATTTCAACGAGGTATTTGCACCAGTCCAGCGTGCTCAATTCCAGCACTGGCTGGACGAATTCGATGGTCCAGGTCAGCGTGCTGCCCATCGCCGGTTTCGTCAGGTGCGGCATCAAGGATGGGGGCCAGGCGTCCACCAGTGCGAGGATATGCGCCTCACTGACCGCCTCTTCCTTCACATCCCCGCGCAAGCGCACCCAACCGCCCATCTCGCGGGATTTATTGCCGGTGAACGGCAGGCCGCCAACACTCCAGCGCATCGCCAGATGGCGCATGAATTCCGGCAGTACGCCTTTGATGAATGGCAGCTCCTGGCAATCGTCCCAGTGCTTCATTTCGGGAGCCGGCGTGGCTGTTACCGCCACTTCGGACGGTCGCGAAGCGCCGAAGCTGCCCTGGATGAGTGTCACCACCTGGCCCTTCTGCATCGCCCGACCCAGTACCTGGCTGACCGCCTTGCCTTCGCGCAGGACGTCGACTTCAAAACTGACCGGCACTTCAGGCTCGACCGGCCCGACAAAGGTGATCGCCAGCGAACGCACAGGGCGATCCGCCGGCACCTTCGCGCGCATGGCTTCGTATTGCAAGGCGGCCACCAGGCCACCAAAACTGGCGCGACCCTGCGCCCATTCGGCCGGAATAGACAGCTCCAGCGGCTGGCTGCGGACGGCGTCGAGCAGATCGGAAAAGCGCATGGAAACCTCAAGGGCAGAAAAGGATGAAGGGATGTTAACCAGCCTGCGAGGATGGCACAGCGCCTATTCTGGCCAAAGAGACTGACAGATAGGCCGCAATCGGGTCGAACGCCACGTTCATGTGCAACACAATACCTGTGGGAGCGGGCTTGCCCGCGAAGGCGGAGCTTCAGCCACCATCAATGCTGGATGTAATGACCTCTTCGCGGGCAAGCCCGCTCCCACAGGGATATGTGCTGTTCAATTAATGCGTGATCATGTCCGTTCAGGATCTGAAACAGCTGGCACTGAGTTTGTCGAGCACACGGTCCGCACGGCCCTCGGCCTGGGCCATGGTGGTTTTCCAGACCGCCACGCAAGGCTGCAAATCGGCTTCCTGTTCGGCCCGGGCCAGCCATTGCCAGCAATCGTGCCAATCGCCCAACGCGGCCTGGGCCGACTTCAATCTGGGCAGCGCCGGTTTCGGCAAGCGATCCAGCTCGGGATACGCCTCGATGCCATAACGCACGCGCTTGATCAGCAAGCGCAGACGATGGCGATCATGGGCGGGATCGTGCAGCGCCTGATCGAGTTTCTTCCATTGTTTGGCCAGGCGTTTCTCGATGCGTTGGCGCAAGCCCTTGAGCAAACCCTGACGCTGCGAGGCGCGTATAAAGCGCGGAAAGGCGTCAAGGATCATCAGCAACTGCAACAGCTCAGGACTCGCCGCAACCGCCGGGTAAGCCTCGGCCATCTGCGCCATGCGCCGTTGCGCCGCCTCGGGTTGATCGTGCTCGAGCAAGTACGCCGCCAGCACTTCGCGATCGCGCAACGGCGTGGTCAACTGCCCCACGGCCGACGCTGCCGCTTCCAGTTGCTCGACACCGGGCAAGCCACGCAATGGTCGCAGCAGGCTGCGCAAACGGCGAACCGTGGTGCGCAGATCGTGCAACGCTTCCGGATCGGTGCGGGCATTCAATCGGGCCTGACAGGCCAGCAAACGGACTTCCAGGCCCAGAACTTGAGCCACCAACCGATTAATCATGTGATTGACTCCAATTGTAGGAGCCGGCTTGCTGGCGATGGCAGCCGTGATGACGCCTTCACCAGCAAGCCGGCTCCTACAGATTAGCGCCTTGTTTAACGGCCAGCGCGTGACTCACGAATATAAAAGCGCGCCTTCTCGGCTTTCCTGGCGCAGCCTTCGAACGCTTCGAATTGCTGCTGGGTCTTGGCGCCGGTCAGCAACGACAGGGCCTTGGAGTAGCTGACGGTGCCGGCGAAACCTTCGGCCTTGGCCAGGTCCAGCTCACGCCACGCCGCATCGAGCCCGTTGCCGCAGCTGTCACGGTAAGCGGTTTTGCCGGCACAACCGGCGAGTGCCAGCGCAATCAAGGGCACACAGATCCAGGCTTTCATCACTCACACCTCAACAATAGGAAAAACAGTCTTGCAGGTAAGACGGTCCGGCGCGTGAAAAGTGCCTTGCTCCCGCCGCCGAAACTATAGCGCTCGGGAGAATAACCATCTGCCGCCATGGAGTGTCGAAAAAACGACGCCTTCACCCTGCCAAGCGACCTTGACGATTGAAGCGCGCCCCTCGATGGGTGCATTGTTGAACCTTGTCAGACGAGGGCGATTCATGAAAAAGCGCGTCGCACTGGTGCTGGGCTCAGGTGGGGCCCGAGGATATGCCCATATCGGGGTCATTGAAGAGATCGAACGGCGTGGCTACGACATCTCCTGCATTGCCGGCTGCTCGATGGGCGCGGTGGTCGGCGGGATTTATGCCGCCGGCAAACTGGACGAATACCGTAACTGGATCGAAAGCCTGGATTACCTCGACGTGTTGCGCCTGGTGGACGTCAGTTTTCGGCTGGGGGCGATTCGCGGCGAGAAGGTCTTCGGGCAGATCCGCAAGATCGTCGGCGAAATCAATATCGAAGACTTGCGCATCCCCTACACGGCGGTGGCCACCGACCTGACCAACCAGCAGGAAATCTGGTTTCAGGAAGGTTGTCTGCACCAGGCGATGCGCGCCTCGGCGGCCATCCCGAGCCTGTTCACCCCGGTGATGCAAGGCAATCGCATGCTGGTGGACGGCGGCATCCTCAACCCTTTGCCGATCGTGCCCGTGGTGTCGAGCCATTGCGACCTGATCATCGCGGTCAACCTCAACTCCACCAACCAGCGTCACTATCAATTGCCGGTGATCCAGCGCCCTGCCGCGTTCAGGACCCGGTTCGACAGCCTGATCAACTCGCTGGGTTCGAAAATGCCGTTCCGCCGCAAACAGGCAGAACAATTGCTGTTGCTGGAAAAGGAAGCGTTGATGGCCGAGGCGGCCGAGATCAATCCCTGGGTCGAGTCCGCCGAACCCGAAGCCCAGCAACCGGCAGCCGCCCCTGAACGCGACGGTGCGCCGAAGTCGGCCACCGGTTCATTCATCATCGACAACGTGGGACCGGCGTCCTTGCTGGATTTGATCAACCAGAGTTTCGAGGTGATGCAGACGTCGTTGGCGCAGTACAAGATCGCCGGCTATCCGCCGGATATTCTGATCAACGTGCCGAAGCGGGTGTGCCGGTTCTTCGAGTTTTACAAGGCACCGGAGTTGATCGCGCTGGGGCGCGAGATTGCGCGGGATACCTTGGATCGGTATGAGAATGAGCGGGATTCCTGAGGTTCTCGAGTGAATGTGAGGGCCTCATCGCGGGCAAGCCAGCTCCTACAAAGGTTGAGGTGATCACAAGATTTGCAAACGACTCTGGTCCCTGTAGGAGCCGGCTTGCCGGCGATGGGACCGGATCATCCAACACAAAAAACTAAACCCCACCCTCACTCAACAACCGATACCCAACCCCCGCCTCGGTCACGATAAACCGTGGCTGCGTCGGATCATCCGCCAGCTTCTGCCGCAAATGCCCCACCACAATCCGCAGATAGTGACTGTCTTCGGTATGGGTCGGCCCCCAGATATCCTTGAGCAATTGCTGCTGGGTGATGACCCTTCCCGGATGCCGCGCCAATTGCGCCAGCACTGCGTATTCCTTGCGGGTCAACGCCACTTCGACACCTTCAAGCAGCACCCGGCGATACGCCAGATCCACGGTCAACGGGCCGAACGTCAACGCCGCTTGTTGCGCCTCGCCCACCGGCGCCTGACGCAACAGGGCACGCACCCGCGCCAGAAATTCCTGGATGCCGAACGGCTTGGTCACGTAGTCATTGGCGCCGCCATCCAGCGCTTCGACCTTCTGACCTTCACCGGCGCGCACCGACAGCACCAGCACTGGCACCGTCGACCACTCACGAAACTCGCGCAGCACTTGCTGGCCGTCCATGTCCGGCAGGCCGAGGTCGAGCACCAGCAAGTCGGGTTTGTTCAATGCCGCTTGCGCCAGGCCTTCGGTGCCGGTGCCGGCTTCCAGCACTTTGTAGCCTTGGGAGGCGAGGCTGATGCGCAGGAACTTGCGGATCTGCGGTTCGTCGTCGATGACCAAAATGGTCGCGGTCTGGCTCATGGTTTCCGGTCGCGGCATGGAGATGTCCAAAGGGTATCAGGCTTCACTTTCAGTGCTCACTGTCCGCTCTCGATTTCAAAGGAAGGTTGTTCCTGCAAGGGCAAGTGAAGGGTGATGCAGGTGCCGCGCCCGTCGATGCCGTCATCGACGCTGATGCGCCCGCCGTGCGCGCCGACCATGCCCTGACAGATCGCCAGCCCCAGCCCGGTCCCCTGCCCGCCACGATCACCGCGTGCGGCGGTGTAGAACATGTCGAAAATCTTCGCCCGCTCTTCTTCCGGAATGCCCGGGCCTTCATCGCTGACCGAGAAGAACAGCTCGTTTTCATCCACGCCGGCGCGCAATTGCAAGCGCCCATGCACCGGTGAAAATCGTGCGGCGTTTTCCAGCACGTTGACCAGCGCCTGCTCGATCAGCGCGGCGTGGACGAACAGCAACGGCAGTTGCGCGGGCACATCGGTGCTGACCTGCAACGGCGCCAGCACCGCGCGCAGGCGATTGAGCGAACTGCCAACGATGTCGGCCGGTGACACCCAGTCCCGCGCGAGCTTCAGCGCACCGTGACCGAGGCGGGTCATGTCCAGCAGGTTTTGAATGTAGCGATCAAGGCGCTCGGCTTCATCGCGCGTGCCTTCGAGCAGTTCGCGGCGATCCTCCAGCGGGATGGCTTCGCCGAGCGCCAACAGGCTGTCGATGCTGCCGCGCATGGAGGTCAGCGGCGTGCGCAGATCGTGGGACACCGAGGCCAGCAAGGCACTGCGCAGTTGCTCGGTTTCGCCGTGCAGCCGCGCCGCTTCCAGGTCTTCGGCCAGTTGTGCGCGTGCCAGCGCCTGGGCCAGCGGCTGACTGAGCGCGGTCAACAAACGTCGACGCTGACCGCTCAAGGTCTGCCCTTCTTTGGCACAGACGCCGAGCAACGCCAGCGGCCCGTCTTCCACCGAAAGCGGCCACCACCACCAACGCCCCAACGGCAGCGTGCCGGTGCCCGCGCCCGCCGGTTGATCGTGTTGCCAGGCCCAATCGGCGGCGGCGCGTTCGGCTTCGGTGAATTCCAGCGGGCCACCGGTTTCGACTTTCCAGCCCGCCTGACCGTCGCGATTGAGCAGGCACAGCTGCACGTCTTTCCAGCCGTTGAGGTGCTGCGCGGCGGCGCTGACCACGGCCTGGCGGTCGGTGGCGGCGGTGAGTTTGCGCGACAGGTCGAGCAGTTCGGTGGTCTCTTCCTGCGTATCGCGCAACGCCTGCAATTGCCGGCGCTGGCGCGCCGCGAGGTTGCCGGTGAGCGCAGCCATGAGCAGGAAAAACAGCAGCGTCAGTACGTCTTCTTCGCGCTGGATGCTGAAGGAAAAATTCGGCGGAATGAACAGAAAGTCATAGGTCAGAAACGACAGCGCCGCACAGGCCAGCGCCGGGCCGAGGCTGCTGCGCACCGCCACCAGCAACACGGCGGCGAGGAACACCAGCGAGATGTTCGGCAGCGGCAAGACACTCGCCACGGCCCAGGCCAGTGCGCTGGCGAGCACGGTTGCAACCAGCGCCAGCGCGTAGTCGAACCACACCAGCGACTGCGCCGAACGCTGGCGCGGCTGATGCTGTTCCTGATCGCTGTCGAGGACGTTGATTTCCAGTCCACGTGCATCGCGCAGCAAGCGCGAGGCCAGACCACCGCCGAACAGGCGCCGACGCAAACGCTGCCGGGACTGACCGACCAACACCAGGCTGGCACGGCGTTCGGCGGCGTGCTGGATCAGGGTTTTCGCAACTTCGCCGGCACGCAACAACACCACTTCGCCACCGAGACGTTCGGCCAGTTGCTGGGCACTTTGCAGACGCAGGCGCGATTGCTCGTCGCGCACGCTGCCGTTGTCCACGTGCACCAGGCTCCACGGCAAATGCCGGCGCTGGGCGACACGACTGGCGTGACGCACCAGGCGTTCGGCCTGAGCATCGCCATCGACACCGACCAACAGCCGACCGCGCACCGCAGGTGCCGCCTGGCCGAGCTGGCGATACCCTTGCGCCAGATCGTTATCGACCTGGGCCGCCGCCGTCTGCATCGCCAATTCGCGCAGGGCAGTGAGGTTGGTCTGGGTGAAAAACGCATCGATGGCCGCCCGCGCCTGCTCCGGCACGTAGACCTTGCCGTCGCGCAGTCGTTCGAGCAGCTCGCGTGGCGGCAAGTCGATCAGCAGCAGTTCATAGGCTTCTTGCAGCACCCAGTCCGGCAAGGTTTCGCGGACCTGCACGCCGGTGATGCCGCGCACCTGGTCGTTGAGGCTTTCCAGGTGCTGGACGTTGACCGTGGTGAACACGTCGATGCCGGCGGCGAGCAGTTCCTGAATGTCTTGCCAGCGCTTGGCGTGACGACTGCCGGGTGCGTTGCTGTGGGCCAGTTCGTCGACCAGCACCAGTTTCGGTTTGGCCGCGAGCAGGCCGTCGAGGTCCATTTCTTCGAGCATCACGCCACGGTACTCCGAGCGCACCAGCGGTTGCTGCGGCAAGCCGCCGAGCAGCGCTTCGGTTTCGGCACGGCCGTGGGTTTCGACCACGCCGGCGATGACTTTTACGCCCTGGCGCAGCTGAGTGTGGGCCGCTTGCAGCATGGCGTAGGTCTTGCCGACACCGGGCGCGGCACCGAGGAAAACCTTGAGCCGGCCACGGCCATCGCGGGGCAGGTCTGCTAACAGCGCGTCGGCGCGGCCGGAGTCACTCATGTTTGGGGATCTCTTATTTCAGATATTGATGTGGTGATTGTTCTATCGCCATCGCTAGCAGGCTAGCTCCCACAGGGGGTATGCATTCCCCTGTGGGAGCTAGCCTGCTAGCGATTGGCGACGCCACCGATTTACAACTTTTCCAGCGCCATATTCAGCGCCAACACATTCACCACCGGCGGGCCTACCAACGGCTGTTCGATGTGCGCGGCCAGCAGATTCTGAAGCGTAGACACCGGCAGATTCCGCGTCGCCGCAACACGCGCCAGTTGATAGGCAATCGCCGCTGGTGGCAAGTGCGGATCAAGCCCGCTGCCAGAAGTGGTCAGCAGCGCCAACGGCACCGGCCCCTGGCCTGGCACCAGCAGTTTATTGGCATCGTCGATCACCCGAGTGGCCAGGGCCGGGTTGCTTGGCGACAGGTTGCTGGCGCTGCTCGATACCGTGGCGAAAGCACCGGCCGACGGGCGTGGATGGAACCACGCGTCACCGGTAAAATCCTGGGCAATCAGCGAAGAGCCGCGAACTTTGCCGTCGGCGTCGCGCACGAGGCTGCCATTGGCCTGGTCAGGAAACGCGACCTGCGCGACGCCAGTGACCACCAACGGATAAGCGACGCCGGTGATCAGGGTCATCAGGACCAGCAGGCTCAGGGCCGGACGTATCATTGTGGACATTTCAAAATCCTCGAATTCGGTGAACAGATTCGGTGTTCATATAGATGAACCGTGGTGCATTCTTCGCGAGCAAGCTTCGCTCCTACAGGCCGGTGGTGAACACCTGTAGGAGCCGGCTTGCCGGCGATCGAGCGCGAAGCGCTCGCCAAGGGTCAAACCAGATGCAACGCCGTCAACAGCATGTCGATCGCCTTGATGCCCACGAACGGCACCAGAATCCCGCCCAGTCCGTAGATCAACAGGTTGCGGCGCAGCAACGCCGCCGCACTCGCCGCCTGCACACGCACGCCACGCAAGGCCAGTGGAATCAGCACCACAATGATCAAGGCGTTGAACACGATGGCCGACAGAATCGCGCTCTGCGGACTGCTCAGTTGCATGACGTTGAGCACACCCAGTTGCGGGTAGATCGAGGCAAACAGCGCCGGCAGAATCGCGAAGTATTTGGCGACGTCGTTGGCAATGGAGAAAGTCGTCAGCGCACCGCGGGTCACCAGCAATTCCTTGCCGATCTGCACCACGTCCAGCAACTTGGTCGGGTCGCTGTCGAGGTCGACCATGTTGGCCGCTTCGCGCGCCGCTTGCGTGCCGTCGTTCATCGCCATGCCGACGTCGGCCTGGGCCAGGGCCGGGGCGTCGTTGGCGCCGTCGCCGCACATGGCGACCAGACGACCGTCGTTCTGCTCATGACGAATGCGCGCCAGTTTTTTCTCCGGCGTAGCTTCAGCCAGCACGTCGTCCACACCAGCTTCGGCCGCAATCGCCGCGGCGGTCAGCGGGTTGTCACCGGTCACCATGACGGTGCGAATCCCCAGCTTGCGCAGCTCGGCGAAACGCTCGCGGATACCTGGCTTGACCACGTCCTTGAGGTGGATCGCGCCGAGCAATTTACCGTCGGCGCACACCAGCAACGGCGTGCCGCCACTCTGGGCGATCTTGTCGATTTCCCGGGACAGTGCCGGGGCGAGATCGGCGCGTTTCAGGCCGACGAACGCCAGCAGCGAATCCACCGCGCCCTTGCGATACACACGGCCCTGATAGTCGACACCGGACAAGCGAGTCTCGGCGCTGAACGGCACCGCCGTCAGCACTTCGGTGGCAGGCTCGGGTTGTGGATGAATGCCGCGCAGGTACTCGACGATGGACTTGCCTTCCGCGGTGTCATCGGCCAGCGAAGCGAACAGCGCACCCTCGGCCAGCTCCTTGGCGCTCACACCCGGTGCGGCATACACCGCGGTGCAACGACGGTTACCGAAAGTGATGGTGCCGGTCTTGTCCAGCAGCAACACGTGCACGTCCCCCGCCGCTTCCACGGCGCGCCCGGACTTGGCGATCACGTTCAGGCGCACCAGACGGTCCATGCCGGCGATACCAATGGCCGAGAGCAAACCGCCGATGGTGGTCGGAATCAGCGTGACCAATAACGCCACCAGGAACACCAGCGGCAGGCTGCCGTTGGCGAAGTGGGCGAACGGTTGCAGGGTCACGACCACCAGCAGGAAGATCAGCGTCAGGCCGATCAGCAGGATGTCGAGCGCCACTTCGTTCGGGGTTTTCTGGCGTTTGGCGCCTTCGACCAAAGCGATCATGCGGTCCAGTGTCGACTCGCCAGGGTTGGCGGTGATGCGCACCAGCAGCCAGTCGGAGACCAGTCGGGTGTTGCCGGTGACGGCCGAACGGTCGCCGCCGGATTCACGGATCACCGGCGCGGATTCACCAGTAATCGCCGCTTCGTTGACCGCCGCGATGCCTTCGATGACCTCGCCGTCACCGGGGATCATTTCCCCGGCTTCGACGCGCACCACATCGCCCTTGCGCAGGCTGGTGGCCGGCACCACTTGAAAGGCGCCGCTGCCGGTTTTGCGGCGTGCGCTCAAGCCTTCGCTGCCAGCCTTGAGGCTGTCGGCGCGAGCCTTGCCGCGACCTTCGGCCAAGGCTTCGGCGAAGTTGGCGAACAGCACGGTGAACCACAGCCACAAGGCAATTTGCGCAGCGACGAAGGTCGGCACGGCGCTGTCGGGAATGAAGCACAGCACGGTGGTCAGGACGGCGGTCAGTTCGACCACCAGCATCACCGGCGCACGCTGCAACTGCCGTGGGTCGAGCTTGACGAAGGCTTGCACCAGCGCCGGACGCCACAGGGCCGAGATCGCGGTTTTCGGTTGTTCCGGCGCCTTGACGGTGGCGGCTTTACTTACGGGCATATTCATCATTGATTCCTCAGAAGCCCATGCTCAAATGTTCTGCAATCGGACCCAGTGCCAGTGTCGGCAGGAAGGTCAAACCACCCACCAGCAAAATGGTCACGGTTAGCAACGTCACAAACAGCGGGCCGTGGGTCGGGAAACTGTTCTGGCCGATCGGTGCGGTTTTCTTCATCGCAAGGCTGCCGGCCAGGGCCAGTACCGGGAGGATGTAACCGAAGCGACCGATCAACATGCCCAGGCCGAGCATCAGGTTATGGAACGCGGTGTTGGCACCGAAGCCGCCGAACGCCGAACCGTTGTTGGCGCTGGCCGAGGTGTAGGCGTACAGCAACTGGCTGAAACCGTGGGCACCGGGGTTGCTCACCGAGGCCACCGGACCGGGCAGGCTCGCGGCAATCGCGCCAAGCACCAGCACGCCGACCGGCATCACCAGCAAAGTCACCACCAGCAGTTGCACTTCTTTGGCCTGCAGTTTCTTGCCGAGGTATTCCGGGGTGCGGCCGATCATCAGGCCGGCGAGGAACACCGCGATCAGCACGTTGAGCAACATGCCGTAGAGCCCGGCACCGACGCCGCCGAAGATCACTTCGCCGACCATCATGTTGACCATCGCGACCATGCCGCTCAGCGGGTTGAGGCTGTCGTGCATGCCGTTGACCGAGCCGTTGGACGCGGCGGTCGTGGTCACCGACCACAACACCGTGGCGGTGGTGCCGAAGCGCGCTTCCTTGCCTTCCAGCGGCGCGGTCTGTTCGACGGCGACGTTGTTCAGGGTCGGGTTCGGTTGGTATTCAGCCCACAGCGAGGTCGCGCCGCCAATCAGGAACAGCGCCAGCATGCAGGCGATGATCGCGCGGCTCTGACGCAGGTCTTTGACGTAATGACCGAAGGTGAACACCAGGGCGACCGGGATCAGGATGATCGAGGCCACCTCGAACAGGTTGCTCCACGCCGTCGGGTTCTCGAACGGGTGCGCCGAGTTGACGCCGAAGAAGCCGCCACCGTTGGTGCCCAGTTGCTTGATCGCAATCTGGCTGGCGGCCGGGCCCAGCGGGATCACCTGATCGACGCCTTGCATCGTCACCGCATTCACGTACTGCGCGAAAGTTTGCGGCACGCCCTGCCAGACCAGGTACAGCGCCAGCAGCAGGCACAGCGGCAGCAGGCCGTAGAGGGTGGCGCGGGTCATGTCGACCCAGAAATTGCCCAGGGTTTTGGTCGATTTGCGACCGATACCCCGGCACAACGCAACCAGCACAGCGAGGCCGGTGGCGGCGCTGACGAAGTTCTGCACGGTGAGGCCGACCATCTGGCTCAGGTAGCTCAGCGAGGCTTCGCCGCTGTAGCCCTGCCAGTTGGTATTGGTCATGAAACTGACGGCGGTGTTGAACGCCAGCGTCCACTCCTGACCCGGCAGGTTTTGTGGGTTGAGCGGCAAGTGGTCCTGGAACAACAGGATCACGAACAACAGCAAAAAGCCCGCAAGGTTGAAGGCGAGCAAGGCCAGGGTGTATTTCTGCCAGCTCTGTTCGGCTTGCGGATCAACGCCGGCCACCCGATAACAGCCACGCTCCACAGGTCCCAGGATCGGTGTCAGCCAGGTGCGCTGGCCTTCCATGACCTTGTAGTAGAACCGCCCGAGAAACGGTGCCGGGATCAGCACCACGGCGAAGAAGGCCAGGATCAGCCAATAGTCATAACTGTGCATAGCCGCTCCTAGTTCCGGTCCGCGCGCAACAGCGCAACCAACAGATAAATGAACAGCCCCACTGCCAACAGCAGTGACACCCCGTCCAGAACGCTCATGGAAGTTCTCCGTGTTACGGCGTATTGCCGCGTGTGGAGTCATTGTCGGAAGGAAGGCTGTAAAGGAGCGAGATCGAGGGGGTTGGCTGGGCATAAAGAAAGTGTAAAGAGTGGGTTTATGCCTTTGTTACAGCGGTGTTTGGGCGGGCCCCTTCGCGGGCAAGCCTCGCTCCTACAGTTTTGAATGCGCCGATCCCCTGTAGGAGCGAGGCTTGCCCGCGAAGACGGCATAACAGACACCAACGCCCCCAACTGATGCATAAAACCCATCCATCCAGCGCCGAACATCCCCGATACGACACCTTTTTGCGCTTTACGACGGCCATCACCACACTGGCACGCCCACTGCACACGCCCCCCCCGAGCTGTCCAAACCGTTCAGGGAGCAAACGCATGAACACACAACTCAAACCCACGCTGGGCACGCTGCACCTGTGGGGCATCGCGGTCGGGCTGGTGATTTCCGGTGAGTATTTCGGCTGGAGTTACGGCTGGGGCGTGGCGGGCACACTTGGTTTTCTGGTGACGTCCTTCATGGTCGCCACGATGTACACCTGCTTCATCTTCAGCTTCACCGAGCTGACCACGGCGATTCCCCACGCCGGCGGTCCCTTTGCCTACAGCCGCCGCGCCTTTGGCGAGAAAGGCGGATTGATCGCCGGGCTGGCGACGCTGATCGAATTCGTCTTCGCCCCACCGGCCATCGCACTGGCGATCGGCGCCTACCTCAACGTGCAATTCCCCGCCCTCGACCCGAAACACGCAGCGGTCGGCGCCTACATCGTGTTCATGGGCCTGAACATCCTCGGGGTGAAACTGGCGGCAACCTTCGAGCTGGTGGTCTGCGTACTCGCGGTGGCTGAATTGCTGGTGTTCATGGGCGTGGTTGCGCCGGCGTTCAGCTTCAGTAACTTCGCGCTGAACGGCTGGGCCGGCTCCGATGTGTTCGGCGCACCGGCGATTGCCGGGATGTTCGCGGCGATTCCGTTTGCCATCTGGTTTTTCCTCGCCATCGAAGGCGCCTCCATGGCTGCCGAAGAAGCCAAGGACCCGAAACGCACGATTCCCAAGGCGTACATCAGCGGCATTTTGACCCTGGTGTTGTTGGCCATGGGAGTGATGTTCTTTGCCGGCGGCGTCGGCGACTGGCGCACTTTGTCGAACATCAACGACCCGCTGCCGCAAGCGATGAAAACCGTGGTCGGTGAAAGCTCCGGCTGGTTGCACATGCTGGTGTGGATCGGCCTGTTCGGTCTGGTGGCGAGTTTCCACGGGATCATCCTCGGTTACTCGCGGCAGTTCTTCGCCCTTGCGCGAGCCGGTTACCTGCCGGCGTCGCTGGCCAAACTCTCGCGCTTCCAGACGCCGCACCGGGCAATCATCGCCGGTGGTGTCATCGGGATCGCGGCGATTTACAGCGACGGCTTGATCAACCTCGGCGGCATGACACTGACCGCCGCGATGATCACCATGGCGGTGTTCGGCGCGATCGTGATGTACATCATGAGCATGCTCAGCCTGTTCAAGCTGCGTAAAACCGAGCCGAACCTGGAGCGCACTTTCCGCGCGCCGTGCTTCCCGTTGGTGCCGGCCATTGCACTGGTGCTGGCGGTGGTGTGCCTGGTGGCGATGGCGTGGTTCAACGCGCTGATCGGTGCGATTTTCCTCGGCTTCATGGCCGTGGGTTTCGTGTACTTCATGCTGACCGCGCAATTGCGCGCCGATGCACCGGCGGACGCGATGTTGACCGGGCTCTGAATCGCAGCAGGTGTTGCGAGTCGATCAGGCATAGAATGGAACCACTGCGAAATTGAATCGCTCAAAGTGGTATGCACGATCGATTGGCGAAACCCGCCAATCGGCCTGCCCTCAAGGAGAGCCCTATGCCCTGGTATGCCTGGTTGATTCTGATCGTTGCAATCGGCTCGATCGTGGGTGGTTTGATGTTGTTGCGCGACACCGCCCACAAGGTCGAACTGACCGATGAGCAACGCAAGCGCGTCGCTGAACGCAACGCGCAAGCGGATGCCAAGGATGCGCAGGACCGCTGAAAAAACCTGATCCCTGTAGGAGCGAGCCTGCTCGCGATGCACCTGAGAACAACGCGTTTATTCAGAATAAACGCGTTATCGTTAACGTCCATCGCGAGCAGGCTCGCTCCTACAGGTGACGGCTATTTTTCCCAATCGGCCTTGGCGATGTGCAAGCCATGCAGCCCTTTGTACGCCGCACGCTCCGGCTGGCTCCAGCCTTCGAGCAGTGAATCCTCCAGTTTGTAGATCTCCACCCCAAGCGGACGACACACGCTCAGCGGGTCCTGCGCGTCCGGCCCCCACATGGCCAGCGACAGATCGCCTCCCGGGCAGGTCGACAGCGCGCACAACAGATCGATCTCGGCAAAGAATTCCAGGTAATCGCCCTTCTGCGCCGGGCAGGCTTTCATGAAGTACATGTCGTCGTGATTGAGGCCGGTGCACTGGAAAATGTTCAGCACGTCATGCACGTCGAACTCGGTCAGGCCATGGGGCAACACTGCGCGGGTCAGGTTGGAGTGGCAGTGATGGTGGAAGTCTTCGCCGGTGAGCATTTTGTTCACATAGGGATCGCAGCGGGTGCCGAGCAAGTCGTGCAGGCGCCCACCATGTTCGTCAATGCCGTAGTCGGCCAGGCTGTCATCGGTGATGGTCACCAGCGGCCGCAAGAATGGCAGGTTCGACCAGAGCCGGTCGTGAGTGCTGACATGCGCCCCCTGCAACTGCCGCGTGCGCGAAGCCCACAAGCGTTCACGCGGATCGTTGGCATTCCAGACGTTGAAATCCCCGACTTGCGGGCCGACCGGCGTGGTCACGCGAAACACGTGCCCAGCCGGGACATTCCAGGCGCGGCCGGTGCGGATCGGCACTTCGAACTGCTCGATCAGCGTGCGCCCCTCCTTCGTATCCCGGATCTTTTCATAGAAGGCTTTGTCCACCTGCAAGGCCGAACCTTTGCTGACTTGGTAGGCCGCTGGATAGTCTTTGTACATGGCACGAATCCTCGATCAGTGATGGGAAGAAGGAGCAAGCATTTGCAACAGAAGGTGTTCGGAATCGTCGAGATAACGGCTCATGGCGTCCTCGGCGGCGCGTTTGTCGCCTTCGGCCAACAGCTCGTGAATCTGCCGGTCACGCGCCAGCCAGGGCGCCTGAAACCGTGATTCATCGGGCGCGGCGCAAAACACCAGGCGCAGTTGCGCGACGACATTGGTGAAGAACTCATCGAACAACGGGCTGCGCAGCAACCCGACGATGTGTTGATGAAACGCCAGGCTGTGCGTGCCCACGGCGCGCCAGTCCTCGCGCTCCCGGGCCAGTTCGGTGGCTTCCAGGGCTTCGAGCATCCGGTCGGACTGATAATCGCGCAGCGGCTGACTGGCACTGATGGCCTGCAACTCCAGCGTGCGGCGGACGTTGAACAGATCCCGCACATCGTCGACGCCCAAGCGACGCACCATCACGCCCTTGTTGCGCACATAACGGGTCAGACCTTCCTGCCCTAGGCGGTGCAAGGCTTCGCGAATGGTGTTGCGGGAAGCGTTGTAGGCTGACACCAGATCGTTTTCCACCAGCGCCATGCCGGGCAGCAAACGACCGCCAATGATGTCGGCGCGTAACTCCAGGGTGATGTGGTCGGCTAGGGACAGTCCGCTGTTCATTCTTATCGCCTCATGATTGTTCAACAATCGTCAGCTAACGGGTAATCACTATCCGTGCCAATTTATTCGAGACGCCATGAAGGAGTTGGACGCATCTGCATGCTTTTTAGAAATAGAAGTACAGTCACCATCCCATTTCCATTGGTTAAGATGGCGCATTGTTGCGGAGATACCAGATGCGTTACTCGCAGGACCATAAAGCTCAGACCCACAAACGCATCATCAAGGAAGCTTCAGCGCGATTTCGCCGCGACGGTATTGGCGCGACCGGCTTGCAGCCCCTGATGAAAGCGCTGGGCTTGACTCACGGCGGCTTCTATTCGCATTTCAAGTCCAAGGATGAGCTGGTAGAAAAGGCCCTGCAGGCTGCAGGCGCCGAGGTGGAAGTCATCTGCGCCGAACTGTTCGCTCAGGAACGCCCACTCGAGGCATTCATTGACGCGTACTTGTCCGAATGGCACCAGACTTCGCCCCATGAAGGGTGCCCGTTGCCGACAATGTCATCGGAACTCGGCCTGCGCGGACAGCCAAGTCCGACCTCCGATGTAGTACTCAATGCGCGGCTCGAACAAATACAAGGCACCCTTGAAGGTGATGATGCCGCCGACCAGAGCATCTTCATCATGTCCGCAATGGTCGGGGCGCTGCTGTTGTCGCGCAGTGTCGAGAGCGCCGATCTGGCCCAGCGGATTCTCGACGTCACGCGCGATTTTCTCAAAAAGCCCCGGGATTAACCCTGCCAGCGTTTAAAGAGCACGCTGGCATTGACCCCACCAAAGCCGAAACCGTTGGATAGCGCATACTCGATGGCCATCGGTCGCGCCTGACCACGGACGATATCCACGCCTTGCGCCGCCGGATCCGGGTTATCCAGGTTGAGGGTGGCCGGCACGATCTGATCACGGATCGCCAACAACGTGAAGATCGCCTCGATCCCGCCCGCCGCGCCGAGCAAATGCCCGGTGGCCGACTTGGTCGACGTGACCGCAATCTTGTTATCCGTGCCGAACAACGATTTGATCGCAGCCAACTCGCCCAGATCTCCAACCGGCGTCGAGGTTGCGTGAGCATTGAGGTGCTGCACCTGTGCCGCAGCAACGCCCGCCTGAGCCAGCGCCAGTGACATCGCCCGTCGCGCACCACTGCCATCTTCGGGGCCGGCGGTCAGGTGATAGGCGTCGGCGCTGGTGCCGTAACCGACCAGTTCCGCCAGCGGTTGCGCGCCACGGGCCAATGCATGCTCCAGGGATTCGATCACCAGAAGACCTGCGCCCTCACCCATGACAAAACCATCGCGGTCACGGTCGAACGGACGCGAAGCACGCTCCGGGGTTTCGTTGTAACCACTGGACAATGCGCGAGCCGCAGCAAACCCGGCGAGACTGACACGATCGATCGACGCCTCCGCACCGCCACACACCGCAATGTCCGCCTCACCGCAACGGATCAGCCGCGCCGCATCGCCAATCGCCTGAACCCCGGCCGCGCACGCCGTTACCGGAGCACCCAGGGGGCCTTTGAATCCGTGCTGGATCGACACATGGCCCGCGGCCAGATTGACCAGAAAGGAGGGAATGGTGAAAGGCGACAAACGCCGCGGGCCACGACTGTCGGTGGTGCGGACCGCATCGGCAATCGCGCCGAAACCACCGACCCCCGAACCGATAATGGTCGCCGTACGCTCCTGGGCATTGGCGTCCTGTGCCTGCCAACCGGCTTGCTCAAGCGCCTGACGTGCCGCTTCCATGGCAAACATAATGAAGCGGTCCATCTTCTTCTGCTCTTTGGGTGGCGTCGCACGATCCGGGTCAAAACCCGCCTCGGCATCTTCGGCCAGCGTCGGCACTGCGCCACCGACCTTGGCCGGCAGATCAGCCACGACTTCGTCCGGCAGGTTGCGCAATCCCGAACGTCCGGCCAACAGACGCTCCCAGACGGCTTCGACCCCGCTACCCAGCGGAGACACCAAACCCATGCCCGTTACAACCACTCGACGTTCACTCATACCGCAACTACCTCAAGCCAATGGAGAGTGCCTCACTTGTAACGCGAAGCGGCCTTGCTTTTGGAAAGATTCGGCGCCATCACCAGACGCGCCGCGACAAACGCATCCCAGTCAGAGGCATCCGGCAACGAAGGAATAGTGATCAGTTCTCCCTGGTCCAGCCCCGACAACGATGCATCGACCATCTCGCCCGCTTCCATGACCATGTCCGCCGGGATCTGGCTTGCGTCAATACCGGAACGCTCCCAGATTTCGGTGCGTGTCACGCCTGGCAACACCGCTTGTACTTTGACCCCGGTGCCATCCAGCTCGGCATTCAACGACTGGGTCAGGCTCAACACATAAGCCTTGCTGGCGCTGTAGGTGGCGTTGAAGCGTTCGGGAAACAACGCCACCACCGAGGCGATGTTGATGATCGTACCCCGGCCGGCTTTGGCAAAACTGGCGGCCGCCGCCGAAGCCAGGCGCGTGACCGTCGTGACGTTCAATTGAATCAAACGTTCCAGTTGGTCCAGATCGGCGTTGGCCAGCAAGCCATCTGCCGCGACACCCGCGTTATTCAGCAGCAGACTGATACTCGAATCGCTGCGAAGGCGTTGCTCAAGTTTCAGCACATCATCCTTTTGCGTGAGATCCGCTTTCAGCACTTCGACCTGAACACCATGCTCGGCGCGCAGCTTGCTCGCCGCCGCCTGAAGACGCTGTTCGTCACGTGCAACCAGCAACAAATCAAAACCGCGCGCTGCCAAGCGCTCAGCGTAAATGGCACCAATCCCGGATGAAGCACCGGTGACAAGAGCCGTACCTTGGGTCTGGACAGAATTCATGACGTGCTCCTGGAATGTGTAAGGAAAAGAAAAGCGCCTGCGCTTCAGAGCGCCAAGCTGGATGACAAATTTATTATAGGCATAATTTAATCACAATATGATAGCCGTAATTTTTCATCTGCCGACGGAAGGCGCTAAATCACCACGTACGCCAGAATGCAAAAAGGCCGGTCAATGACCGGCCCATGGCGCTGAATTACAAGCTTAGTTCACCTCAAGCTTTTCGCGGTTCTTATCCAGAATGGCTTTGCCGATCCCCTTCACTTCGAGCAGCTCGTCCACCGATGTAAACGGCCCATTACTCTCACGATAAGTAACAATCGCCTTGGCCTTGGCTTCCCCGATGCCGGACAACTCCCGTTGCAGGGTCGACGCGTCGGCCTGATTCAAATCAACCTTTTCGGACTGAACCTTGGGAGCGACCTCCATGACCAGAGGTGCAGTGCCCGCCTCCGACTTGGCCGCGGGGGCGGCAATGGCGGCGACAGAGGCAGTGCTCAGGAGGGCAAAAATCAGAGAGTAGAAGTAGCCAGTACGCATAAATGAAGCTCCATGACATCAATTGGGAAAGCAGCTTTTCCGAAGCTGCCTTCCAAACTTAGGTGATGTCTGGAGCCTGTCAAAAATGTGTCAGTTACAGGATGTGAAACAATCAGGGCTCGAGGCGACGCTGCTGATAGATCCAGTCGACGATCTCGCCGTCAGGGGTATAGCCGCTGACCGTTTCGCGCAGAAGCTGGCGGACTCTTGAATAATCATCCTGATCAACCGCTGCCAGCAATTCGCCCAACCGCGCCTTCAGCACATCCCAGGTCAGGTAATCTTCGCTGGCCGTCATGATCATCGGATGCGAGGTCGCCGCAACGTTGTCGCCGATCAGCAGCTCTTCGTAGAGCTTTTCACCTGGGCGCAGGCCGGTGAATTCGATCGAAATGTCACCGTGGATATTTTTGTCCGACCGGACACTCAACCCTGACAGATGAATCATTTTCTCTGCCAACTCGATGATTTTTACCGGCTCGCCCATGTCCAGCACGAAAACGTCCCCGCCCTGCCCCATCGACCCGGCCTGGATCACCAACTGAGCGGCCTCGGGAATGGTCATGAAATACCGGGTGATTTTCGGGTGTGTGACGGTCAACGGTCCGCCAGCCTTGATCTGCTTGTGGAAAAGCGGGATCACGGAACCTGACGAGCCCAACACATTACCGAACCTGACCATGGTGAAACGGGTCTTGTTGACGCGAGACACGCTGGACTTGTCGCCAAACAACACAGGTGCTTTTTCACGGCTGAGCGCCTGCAATGTCAACTCTGCAAGTCGCTTGGTACTCCCCATTACATTGGTGGGGCGAACAGCCTTGTCGGTGGAAATCAGTACAAAGTTTGCAACTCCGGCCTGAAGTGCAGCCTGGGCCGTGTTTAACGTGCCCATGACATTGTTCAACACGCCTTCTGCAATATTGTGCTCGACCATAGGTACATGTTTGTACGCTGCAGCGTGGTAAACCGTATCGACATGCCAGGTCTTCATGACGTCCAGCAACTTGTTCTCGTTACGGACAGAACCCAGGATCGGCAGCAGTTTGACGGACAACGATTCACGCGCAATTCGCTGCTCAAGCTCGGACAGGATGCTGTAAAGGTTGAACTCGCTGTGTTCGAACAACAACAGGGTCGTAGGCCTTAAAGCAAGTATCTGCCGGCACAGCTCCGAACCGATTGATCCGCCCGCACCGGTAACCATCACTGACTGGCCGGTGATGCAATGCTCCAGCAGGTCCTCTTGAGCCGGTACCGCATCACGCCCAAGGAGGTCGGCAATGTCCACTTCCTGGATATCGTCGACCTTGACCCGGCCGCTGGCCAGATCCATGAATCCCGGCACGCTGCGCACATGAAGCGGGAAGCGCTCCAGGTAGCCCAGAATTTCCCGGCGGCGCCCACGGTTGGCCGAAGGGACTGCAAGCAGGATTTCCTGAGCACCTGTCGTGTCAATCAGTTGCTGGATATGCTTGGGCTTGAACACCTGCAACCCGGAAATGACACGACCGGCAATACTTCCGTCATCATCGATGAACGCAACCGGGCGCATCACCCTGCCCATGCGCAGCGCCGCAACAAGCTGGTTGCCTGCGGCGCCAGCGCCGTAAATGGCCACTTTCGGCAAACCATTATCACGATTGGCAAAAGGCACATGTTGCGCCGCCGCGAACCAATCACCCAAAAAGTACTGGCGCATTGCCAAACGCAAGCCACCAATCATGATCAGGCTCAACCACCAGTAGTTGAACATAATCGAGCGGGGCACGACCGTTTGATGATTGCTATATAAATAGACGATGACGCCAAGAATAAGCGAAGAAAGGCTGACGGCTTTAATTATCGCGATAAGTGCATCATTACCGAAATAACGCATCACGGCGCGATACATGCCAAATCGAATAAACAACGGGATGGCAACGACGGGAGCACTAAGAAATAACCAGAGGTGCTGTTGAACAGGGCTGTTCATTTCGTCGATCCCTAGACGAACGACAAAAGCCATCCATAACGAGACCCAAACCAAACCAACATCGGCAACTACCTGCAGGACCCGCTTGTGTCGGCGCGGAAGGCTCAACAAAAAAGCTCTTATTTTATCCATAACCCTATCGAACACCTCACCAAGCTCCTGAAATCAAAAAATAAACTATTGCCTTTGAACCCGCAAAGAAAACCGGCCGATTTACGATGAAATACCAGCGCGGGCAAATGCCGCACCAGCGTAAGGACTGCATCAAAAAATAAACTTCGATCAGGCACCCTTGTACCAAAACAGCTGGAGGGAGGCAGGGCCTGACAGGCTACCGAAGGCAATCCCGATATAATACCTGTGTTGCGGCAGAAATCCCTGATTGCAGGCAAAATTACTGCCATCAAACGCAAGGGCAACCCGGGCGGCCTCGGTTACCCCGGCAGGTGCTGGTAAAAAATGACGAACGTGCCGGAATCGCGGTTCCTACCTGATACAATGCCCCGAACTGCACGCAGCCTATAAGAATCGCAGCTACACCCCTCCGGTGTTGTATCAAAACTGATCAAGATGACCACAAGGAATAGTCTCTCGCCATCAGGCCTTTCACGATTGGCGAGGCACATCTGGCAATCGGCCGGCACCCTGACAACCAATCTGGAAGAAAATTCACTGCATCGAAGACGCATCAAGCTGCAACCTTGGAAAGCATCGAACAAAGAAGGCTATAATCCGCGGCGCCTAAAAAGCTTTCCAGTTCTTAGCGATAAAGAAGAGCGAGCAGGGACACGCTGTAAGAAACTTCTGTCTCCGACGAAAGACCCGGCTAACACGAACTGAACGGTTGACCCCCGATGACAAAGATGTCACTCCGCGATCGAGATCATGCCAGCGGAAGTAAACAGCCCCGCTGCGAGCACCTTCTCGAGAGGGATCAGGCTGTCTCCAGGAAGGGGTGGATTAGATCGATTGAACAGCGCGCCCCAAAGGACAATGATATCCATCTCCTACACTCGCCGACGCCCATGTTTTTTGCTCCTCTGATACTGGAAGGGTTCGGCGATGGCCGCTTGGCAACCAGAGACAATCTGCGCCAGACAATGATCCTGCGCCCGCACACCGGGCTGCTTGTGGATCAGACTCCCGGCAAAACCCTGCGTGCCTGCGCCGCTACTCCGTTAGCGGTAAATAGCGGTTCTGTGCAGCACAAGGAAACAGTGCAAAAACCAATCGAATTCGCCCTTCTCTCATTCGCGTGATAGGCCTGTGCACGCAATAATTTTTTTTATTTTTTAATAGCGGTGTAGCTATGACTTTGAAAACCTTGTGTGTGTTTGGCACGCGCCCCGAAGCAATCAAAATGGCCCCTTTGGCGTTAAGCCTCGCGGCGGACGAACGCTTCGAAGCCAAGGTATGTGTAACCGGCCAGCATCGCGAGATGCTGGACCAGGTACTGAATCTTTTCGAGATCACGCCTGACTTCGATCTGAACATCATGAAGTCTGGCCAGGACTTGACGGACGTCACCACCACTATTTTGCAAGGCATGAAATCGGTCTTCGCCGAGTTCAAGCCCGACATCGTCCTCGTGCATGGCGACACTGCTACCACGTTCGCCACTACCCTGGCGGCCTACTACCAGCAAATCCCTGTCGCTCATGTCGAGGCCGGCCTGCGCACGGGCAATCTCTATTCGCCCTGGCCAGAAGAAGCCAACCGCAAGTTGACCGGCGCTCTGGCAGCCCTGCACTTTGCCCCGACAGACACCTCCAGTCAGAATCTGCTCCGGGAAGGGGTCGCCGCTCAAAGCATTCACGTCACGGGCAACACAGTGATCGACGCCCTGCTGGACGTCGTGGCGAGAATTAAAAACAGCGCCACCCTGCAGCAACAGTTTCACCAACAATTCTCCTTCCTGGGTGAAGGGAAGCGAATCATCCTGGTCACCGGCCATCGCCGCGAAAGCTTCGGTGACGGATTTGAAAAAATCTGCCAGGCACTGCTCACGACGGCGAAAGAATTTCCCGACGTCGAAATCGTCTACCCCGTCCACCTCAATCCGAATGTTCGCGAGCCCGTCAATCGACTCCTGGCCGGCATCGACAACGTTCACTTGATTGAACCACTGGATTATTTGCCTTTTGTGTACCTGATGGACCGCTCCTACCTGATCCTCAGCGATTCGGGCGGCATCCAGGAAGAAGCACCTTCGCTGGGCAAACCCGTTCTGGTCATGCGTGACACCACTGAACGACCGGAAGCCGTCGAGGCAGGCACTGTCAAACTGGTTGGCACCGACATCGACGTTATCACGGGCAACTTGCGCAGCCTGCTGACGGACTCCAACGCTTACAGCCAGATGAGCTTCGCTCACAACCCCTACGGTGATGGCAAGGCGTGCGCGCGGATTCTTGAAACTCTTTCCCAATTTAAAAGAGGCTAACCTATGAGCTTTGAAACCATTTCCGTAGTCGGCCTCGGCTACATCGGATTGCCCACTGCCGCAGTTTTTGCCGCACGCAAGAAAAAAGTCATAGGCGTCGATGTTAATCCTCACGCCGTTGCAACGATCAATCGCGGTGAAATTCACATCATCGAACCGGACCTGGATATTGTCGTGCGGGCAGCGGTAACCGAAGGTTATCTGCGCGCAACCACCACTGCCGAACCGGCCGATGCGTTCCTTATTGCGGTACCGACCCCTTTCAAGGGCGACCACGAACCGGACCTGTCTTACATCGAGTCAGCCAGCAAAGCCATCGCTCCAGTCTTGAAGAAAGGCGATCTGGTCATCCTTGAATCGACTTCTCCGGTCGGCGCAACCGAGCAAATGTCCGCATGGCTGGCTGAAGCGCGCCCGGACTTGAGCTTCCCGCAAACGCACGGCGAAGACTCTGACGTTCGTATTGCACACTGCCCTGAACGCGTCTTGCCGGGTCACGTGCTGCGCGAGCTGATCGAGAACGACCGCATCATCGGCGGCCTGACCGCCAAGTGCTCGGATGCTGCAATGCGTCTGTATAAAACGTTCGTGGAAGGTGAATGCATCATCACCGACGCGCGCACTGCAGAAATGTGCAAGCTGACCGAAAACAGCTTCCGCGACGTCAACATCGCTTTTGCCAACGAACTGTCGATCATCTGCGACAAGCTCGACATCAGCGTATGGGAACTGATCCGCCTGGCTAATCACCACCCGCGAGTCAACATCCTGCAACCTGGCCCTGGTGTAGGCGGTCACTGCATCGCTGTCGACCCTTGGTTTATCGTGAGCAAGACCCCCGATGAAGCGCGCTTGATTCGCGCCGCGCGCGAGGTCAACGACAGCAAGCCACAATGGGTGCTCGATCAGGTCGCGCTCGCAATCGGCAAGTATCTGCAAGAGAACCCGGCTAAAACAGCGAAGGACGTCACTGTCGCCTGTCTGGGCCTGGCATTTAAGCCGGACATCGATGATCTGCGCGAAAGCCCATCCCTTGAGATCACTGTGCAGATTGCAAAAAATCATCCGGGCACCGTTCTGGCCGTTGAGCCGAACATCGAGCGCCTCCCTGCTCGCCTGGAAGGCATCGCAACCCTGAGCCCGGTCGATCAGGCTCTGTCTTCGGCCAACGTCATCGTTCTGCTCGTAGATCACAGTGCGTTTAAAACCATCCCGAAAACCCGCTTGTCATCGCTGAAAGTTATCGATACCCGCGGAGTCTGGACCTGAAAAATCAGGGGTAACTTGATTGCGTACAGAAATCAGGTGGGTCATACACTCACCTGATTTTTTTGCGCTATAAAGCGACAGCGATTTTTACTCTAGATGATCGTGTGCTCGAATTTGTCATGATGAGGTTTAAGAGGTTCCGGCATGGTCAATCTACTAATTCAGGTGCTGACGCTGATAAGTGGCCTGGTTGTAAACTTTGTTATTCCTGGCCTGTATGGACTGGATGCGTATGGCGCGTTCATCAAGGCCAATGTGCTTGTATTTTTATTTCAAAAACTTCTCGACATCGTTAACGAGCAGCTTATTGCCAGTGTCGAAGCCGAGTACATCCTCGTCACCTCATTATTTATGGCGACGTTGATTTTTTTACTGTTCAGTGTGGTCAGCCTGGTAGACGACATCGGTAATCCTTTATTGCTGAGTGTCATGCTGCTCAGCTCAGCGTGCCTGCTTTCCCTGTTCGGGCTTCGTTTGCAGCGCTGGATAGTCGGATACCTCGTTCTCTTCCTGTGTGTTTTTTTCGTCCTCTTGTTCATCAGTTATCAACAGATTCTGCCGCTGAGTATCGTGGACATTCTGCTGCTGACGAATTTGATACCGTGCCTGTTTGCCGTGGCAGTGCTGTTTAGCCATGGCGCAAAACTGCCAGTGGGCAGGCAGTTATTGTCCACCTGCAAGAACGTCTTGTTTTTGTTGCCTAGAATGGTATCCATCACTCTGGTCTTCAATCTGTTTACCAATATCCTGCCCTACATTCTTTCGAAGAGTCTGCCCGTTCGGGACCTTGGACTCTTCCGGGTGATCGTGTCGATCATTCAGTCAGCGACGAGCCTGTTCCCTATAAATGTCAGGGCTGTATTTGTTGCGTTTGTCTCCGGGGGACAGCGTCAAGAGCAATACAGAATCATCATGTCCGTCGCCCTTTTCTACTTCGCACTGGTTGGCTTGTCCGGGTATGCGATGGGATGGCTGTTCCCGCAATACTCCGCTTACCTGGCGATGCTTCCTTGCCTGCCAGTCCTGTACTGGGCCGTGGTGACAGAAAGGTATCTCGTTGCTTCCGGGCTTCATCGTAAAGTAATCATCGCCAACCTCGTCCTGGGCGCACTGGCTGTGGCCGGGATGATCCTGTTCGTTCAGGGCCTGAAACAGGCAGAACTGTTTTATGCGCTTGGGTTCTCTGCCTATTTATTGTTTTTGCACTTGCTGTGCCGACCAGGAATCCGTCTACCGGTCATATTCTGGGTCTCTGTACTCTCCCCCTTCGCAATCGTATTGAAAGACGTCAATTTGATCTGGGGCGTTCTTTACATGCTTTCTCTTTTGATCATTGCGGTTGGGATACTTCGGCTTCGTCCGGCTGACTTTCGCACCTTGAGGTTTTGACAATGAACGCAGTTAAGTTGTATCGCGTAGGAAACTGGTTTTATCAGCGTCGTGTACCCGTCGTACCTGGCCTGATTCGCAACCTGATTTTTCTTTTGTTCAATTCATACATTCCGGTGTCCGCCAATCTTGGAAAAGGCACCATTTTCGCTTACGGCGCCATTGGTGTCGTACTTCACGCGAACGCTAAAGTCGGGACGGGCTGTGTATTAGGCCAAGGAATTACGATTGGTGCTGCAGAAGGCTATGTCACCAGCGAGATCAACAAATGCCCGGTGATTGGGGACAACTGCTACATCGGTGCGGGTGCAAAGATCATTGGCGATATTAAAATCGGGGATAACTGCCAGATTGGAGCATCGGCCGTAGTACTGAAAGACATACCCAACAATTCAATCGTTGTCGGCATTCCAGCCCGAGTGATTGGACAGACCTCTGTAGACTATAAAGCTATACGCCCCTGAAATGGCGAACGGAGTATCGCAATGAGTAGTAACGACTGCATGAAAAACAGCATGGCAATTGCAGCGGCCGCGTGCATTTCCATTCTGCTTATGCAGGATCCTGGCGTTCTTTTCTACACCGGCACTGTTGGTGTTTCCCTGCTTGTGCTGACGGCCATTATTTCGCCTTGGCTGGGCCTGTTGGCGCTATTCCCGCTGGCCTTTGCCTTGCGCCCGGCCCCACCGTCAGTAGGGGCTCAAGAAATATCGTTCGCCGCTTTGCTGGCAGTGATATTCATTGCTGCATTGATCAAGTTGCTTCGCACTTGCGGAATCAGGTCCGTACTGCGCCTTTTCGGTATCCCGCTGCTTATAGGCGCGGGAATATTGAGCATCAACCTGGCCGTGGCCATGCACAATCATGTGCCGATGCTGGACTGGATCAGGGGCGTCATTCCCTTTCTGTTTATATATGCACTGATACCTGTCTGCGCACTGGTCAGCGGTGACGAAAGCAAGATCCGCTGGGTCGGCGCTTCAGTGGGAACCCTGATTTTCCTGACCGCCGGCTACATCGTTTTCTACTACTTCTACCACGACATGTGGCAACCGTACTGGCTCATCCTGACTAACGGAGAGGAAGTCAAGATCTCTCAAGAAGCGGCCTTGAACAACGTCAACGCCATGGGGCCGATGCGCGACCGGATCACCATGCTGCTGGCACAGGCAACAGATGCGTTGCTGCCTGTCGGCATGGTTGTGGGGTTCGTTGTAAGCACGTTGGCACGAGACCGGCGGATTACTATTGTCGGCGCTTTGGTGGCCATGCTTTGCATGGCAGCCGTACTGATCACCTTCACAAGAAGCATGCTGATCAGCGCCCTTTTGGTCATGCTGCTCTTTTCGCTCTATGCATTTTTCGCCCATAAAAACTTGCGCGTGAAGTTGTCGGCCAATTTGGCCACTCAGGGCGTATTTGGCGTTGCATTCATCTTTTCCACTGGCATGGATCAGGTTTGGCTCGGACGCTTGAGTTTGTTATCGGGGGCCGCCTGGAAACGAAAAGGTGACTTCAACGTAATGTCCCGGCTTGAAGAATACAAAATCGCCTGGGAAATGTTCTTGAGCCATCCAGTGCTGGGCAACGGGATGGGTATCAAGCATGGAATGCGCTGGGAAACTTCTGAAGGTGTCTCCTTCACCGAGATGGTTGCGTACATACACAACTGGCCGCTCTACATGCTGATGGTTGGCGGACTGCTGGGCTTTCTGGTTTATTCGTTGGTCATCGCAGGCCCCGTTCTCTATCGTCTTACGTCCCTCAGATCTGAGTCTGCACATTTAACAGTTGTTCGTGCAGCCGTCATGACACTGGCGGTCTACGGTTTGTTTTTCGCGGTATTCCGTCTGATTTCGTTCAACCTGTTGCTTGCTGCTGCCTGGGGAGTGGTCTTCGCGCATAAGTGGTCCCGAGAGAACCGTGCGTCTAGCGCCCATGCCGTACATTCACACACGGCCTCGACTCAAACCAAAGAAAAGCCTGTTGGGCATGAGCCTGCCGATCAAAAAAATGTGGAGCTATCTGTATAATGTGCGGCCTAAGTTTTTTTGCTGTTAAACGCGAGGTCCTCGGAGTTCAGAGCCAGCTGGAATCAAGCCTGGCCGTCACCAAACATCGCGGCCCGGATGCGTCTGGTACTTACTTCGCCAGTGTCGGGGACTACCAGGTAGGCCTCGGACATAACAGGCTCAGCATCCTGGACCTTTCGCCGACCGGCAGTCAGCCAATGTTCGCCGGCAATGGCGTCAGCATCGTATTCAATGGTGAGGTATTCAACCATCATGAACTGCGTAATCAGCTGATCGAAAAAGGCTACTCATTCAAGGGCACCTCGGATACAGAGGTCATTCTTCAGCTTTATGTTGAGCACAAGGAACACGCTTTCAAACTGCTTGAAGGCATGTTCACTTTTGTCATCCTGGATGAAGCCAGAAATAAATTCTTCCTGGTAAGAGATGTTATCGGGATCAAGCCTGTGTACTGCTACTCCAGCACGAACGGCATCTACGCCTGCTCGGAAATACGCGGCCTCAAGAGTTATTCGGAGGTCACCGCCGATATTGATCACGATGACGTTTTCGAGTTCTTCAATAACGGTTTCCTCTACGAACCGAACACCGGCTACAAAGCCATCAAAAAATTGATGCCCGGGACTTACCTTGAGTTCGATCTGCTCACGGGCGCTTGCGAGACCCAGCGTTACCAGACCGTGATGAACTTCAAGACCGAGCAAAACCTCGCCGCAGATGTGAGCAGCGCGGTGACACGGCAATTGGAGGCGGATGTTCCGGTTGGCGTATTTTTCAGTGGCGGCGCTGACTCCAGTATTCTGGCCAGTTACACGGGTGAGGCAGATCTGTTTTTCGCCAAGTACGAAGCGACGGAAGATTCTGCTGTCGATATGAAGTTCTCGGCTGATATCGCTGAACACCTGGGCAAGAAACTAGTGGTGACAGAGATTCTCGATTCGAACACCAACGTGTTCGAGTCGATCGATTTCGTCGCAGCGAATACGGAAGAGCTGGTTTCCGATTACACGTTCTGGGCTACCTATCGGTTATCAACAGAAGCCAGGAAGAGCGGATACACCGTAATGCTCAGCGGGATGGGTGGGGACGAGGCATTCGCCGGCTATCCACGCTACAAGGTCCTGAAGCATCACGGGCTGATTCGGCGGCTCTACCCAGTGCTGAATGCTCTGCTGAAATTCAAGCTGTTTCCCAAGCAGCTCGACAAAAAATTCGAACGACTGGTGTCCTATGCCCAGGAAAGTTACTGGCCTTTGGCGTATTCACGAATGCTGGGATATTTCTCCAGGCAGGAGTTGAAAGGCTTTTTCCCCGATTACTCGAAACGGGAACAGCATTACAAGCAACGCCTGGAGTCCGTGCTCGTCAATTACAAGGGCGATCCCGCAGACAAAGTAAAATGTGCACAACACTTTGACCTGACAGGCTTTCTAAGCCACAACCTCAGTGTTTCCGATAAAGCGAGCATGCTGGCCAGTATCGAGTTGCGTGTGCCTTTGCTCGATGAGCGAGTCGTTGCTAATGGTTTCGCCACCTCAAGTGCAGAACTGCTGAAGGATGGCGCGCCAAAGGCCCCTCTGAAGAGCCTATTGAAAAGCCTGCTTCCCGCCGCTCTTGTGGATCGCCCGAAAACCGGCTTCAACCCTCCCCTCGACGGCATTATCCGTCGGATAGGGGCGGAGCGATTGCTCAGCGAGTTCGAGCGGATTTATCAGTATCTAGAGCGCGAAGAAGTGGAAAAGCTGGTGACGAATCATTTTTCGGGCGCAATCAACAACACGTACAAGCTGTGGCAGGTGCTGTACTTTGAACGTTGGTTGAAACTGAACTTTGCGTAAAAGCTTCCAGGTCCGCTTGTAAACGACGACATCTTTCATTATTTAAGTGATTTTTATGGGCAATGCGCTGACATCTCGGCTTTTCAAGCTCTACCACACAGCCAAAATGTTACGGTTGAAGCAGATTTTCTACCGGATCTATTACCGTTTCGCCAAAGTAAAACCATTTACGGCAACCGGATTCGGCAAGCGATCGGCCTTTGATCTGGCAAAAGCCCCGGGCTGGAGTGCGTCCCGTTTTACGACGGACGAGCAGTTCGACTTCATGGGCATGAAAGCGCCCATCGAGTGGAGCAACACGACACTCCCGAAAATCTGGCAATACAACCTGCATTACCTCGACCATTTGGCAGCATCCGACCAGGCATCCACTGCATTCGACACCCGCTTGGTCAACAGCTGGATTGTGAATAACCCTCCCTTCGGCGGTTGCGGATGGGAACCCTATACGCTCTCTCTGCGTATCGTGAACCTGGTGAAGTGGCTGCAGAGACAGCCGAGCCTGGAGGGCCATTGGCTGGACAGCCTGGCCATGCAAACCCATGCCCTGTCCGAACAGGTGGAATATCACATCCTGGCAAACCACCTGTTTGTGAACGGCAAGGCGCTCGTGTTTGCCGGCACCTTCCTGGAAGGCGCTCATGCTGAACGCTGGCAGTCGCTGGGACTGGACATTCTGGATAGCGAGGTCAAGGAGCAGTTTCTGGCGGACGGCGCGCACTTTGAATTGTCCCCCATGTACCACGCCTCCCTGCTGTGGGACATGTGCGACCTGGTGAACCTGGCCACCCACACCAAACTTGCACCACTAAGAAACCGACTGGACGAATGGAAGCACGTTGTCGAACGAGGCATCGTCTGGCTACGCAGCCTCCAGCACCCCGACGGTGGCATCCCTTTCTTTAACGATTCGGCGTTCGGCATCGCTCCCGCGCTGCACGATATCGAAACATACGCACGCCTGCTCAATTGCCTGCCAGAGCAAAAAAACAGCACTGCCACTGCTGTCTCGGCCGAACATCACGCCGAAAGCGGCTACGTCTCGATTGATTTTGGCAATCAATGCAAGGCGCTATTGAACCTTGCGCAGGTGGCCCCCGACTACCAACCGGGGCATACCCATGCCGATACCCTGAGTTTCGAACTCAGCCTCTTTGGTCAGCGCGTCTTCGTTAACTCCGGAACATCGCAGTACGGCGAAGACTCCGAACGTCACCGCCAACGCAGTACCGCAGCACACAACACCGTCGAAGTGGACGGCGAGAGCTCCTCCGAAGTCTGGGCCGGCTTCAGGGTTGCCCGGCGTGCGCGTGTTGCGCTGGATACGTTCGACCAGGCCGATGGCATCGTCCGCGTCCGCTGTAGTCATGATGGTTACAAGCGTTTGAAAGGGAAAAACCTGCACACCCGTGAATGGCTCGCAAAAGTTGACGAGTTGCAGATCACGGATTCGCTCACAGGAAGTTTTAACCGAGCGAAAGCCAGGTTTTTTGTACACCCCGAGGCCTTGGTTGTTCAAAATGGCGGGCAATTGACGATCACCCTTCCCGGCGGCCAGGTTGCTTCCGTTTTCCTGGAGGGTGCAACCAAGATCAACGTAGTTACTTCAACGTGGCATCCAGAATTTGGCAAGTCTGTTCCGAACCAGTGCATCGTCGCTGAGCTGTCGTCGAACACGCTGACCACCCGTATAACTTGGTGAGGTTTATTTGAAACTTTTAATCCTGAGCTTTTACTACCAGCCTGATTTATCTGCCGGATCGTTTCGTACGACGGCATTGGTAAAGGCGCTTCTCGAGAAACTGCCGGCGCACGCGCATATCGAGCTGATTACAACCTTGCCAAACCGCTACAGCTCGTTCAGCAGCGAAGCGCCGGAACTGGAAGAGCATCCTCGCCTGACCATTCGCCGAATCGCATTGCCGGCCCACAAAAGCGGTATGGCAGATCAAGCCAAGGCTTTTCTGGTTTACGCGAACGGCGTGCGCAAAATTGTTCAGAACAAACAATATGACCTTATCTATGCGACCTCTTCGCGCCTGATGACCGCGTCGCTGGGCGCCCTCATCGCCCGCCAGAAAATGACTCCGCTTTATCTGGACATTCGCGATATTTTTGTCGACACGATCAAGGATATTCTGCCGAAGAAGCTGATCTGGCTGCTCAAGCCCATGCTTTCGCTACTTGAAAGTTTTACCATCAAGTCGGCCAAGAAGGTCAATCTGGTTTCCGCCGGTTTTCTCCCTTACTTCAAATCCCGGTATCCGGACCAGCACTACTCGCTGTTCACAAACGGTATCGATGACGAGTTCCTGGATGTCCAGCCTGTCGAGAGCTCTGCGAGTCTGAATCCGGTCCTGGACGTGGTCTACGCCGGAAACATCGGTGAAGGCCAAGGGCTGCACACGATCATTCCTGCGCTAGCCAAACGCCTTGAGGGGAAGTTGCGATTTCGAGTGATCGGTGATGGAGGGAGACTCGCTCACCTGAAGGAGGCTATCAGTTCAGCCGGCTGCACTAACGTTGAGCTGTTGAACCCGGTCAAGCGCAATGAACTGATTCAGGTCTATCAGTCGGCAGATGTGCTGTTCCTGCACCTCAATGACTACGACGCGTTCCGCAAGGTCTTGCCGTCCAAACTGTTTGAATACGCCGCGCTGGGTAAACCGATCTGGGCCGGCATTTCGGGTTACGCGGCGAGCTTTGTCGCTGAACATATCGAAAATACAGCCGTCTTCGAACCTTGCGATGTGGATGCTGCAACCAGGTCTTTCGAGAACCTGAATATTCTGACCAGCCCGCGGCATGCCTTCGTCGAGCGTTTTGCCCGCGGCAATATCATGCGCGAGATGTCGCAAGACATTCTTTCCCTGAAGGAGGCTCGTTAATCATGCGCATTCTTCTGGCAGGGGCCAGCGGCTTTGTCGGCAGCGGGCTAATCGCACCGTTGCTCGAGCGTGGCCACGAAATTACCGCCGCCGTACGCAAGTTGAAGGTTGATCTCGACTCGCGTGTGACACAGAGCCTGGTCAATGGGCTGTCGGCCGATCAGGATTGGCAGGGATTGTTGAAGGACCAGGATCTGGTCATCCAGTTGGCTGCTCGCGTACACGTCATGAGTGACGAATCCTCCGACCCCCTTGCCGAATATCGCAAGGTTAACGTCGAAGGAACGCTCAATCTGGCTCGGCAGGCCGCTGACGCCGGGGTCAAGCGCTTCATTTTTCTCAGCTCAATCAAGGTCAATGGCGAAGGCACGGCTCTCGGCAAGCCTTACGTTGCCGATGGAGAGGAGGCGCCAAGCGACCCTTACGGCATTTCCAAAATGGAAGCGGAACATGCCCTGAGAGCGCTGGCAGCTGAAACCGGCATGGAAGTGGTGATTATTCGTCCGGTGCTGGTTTATGGGCCAGGTGTACGAGCCAACTTCCTCAGCATGATGCGCTGGCTGGACAAAGGCGTACCCCTGCCGTTTGGCGCCATTCACAACCAACGCAGCCTCGTTGCCCTGGATAACCTGGTTGACCTGATTGTGACGTGCACCGAGCACTTCGCAGCAGCAAACCAGACCTTCCTTGTGAGTGATGGTGAGGATCTTTCGACTACCATGTTGTTGCGTCGAATGGCGACGGCCCTGGGCAAGCCTGCGCGCTTGCTGCCGGTGCCGAGCTGGATGCTTGAAACCGGCGCGACACTCCTGGGCAAGCAAGCACTGGCCCAGCGTTTGTGCGGTTCACTTCAGGTCGATATCAGCAAGACTCGTGAACTATTGAATTGGAAACCGCCGGTCAGCGTCGATGAAGCGCTGCGCGACACGGCTAAACACTTTTTGGAACTACACACTCAATGAATATGTGGTGGCTGTTACCGGCTGCGGCCGTTGTCGCACTTTTTCTGACTGGCGCCCTGCGCCGGTACGCATTGGCTCGAAGCCTGATCGACATACCGAATGCGCGCAGCTCGCACGTCGTGCCGACACCAAGAGGTGGTGGTGTAGCGATCGTAGTGAGCTTTCTGCTGGCATTGATGTGGACGGCCAGTCTGGGCTTCGTTGCCTGGCCTCTGACCTGGGCATTACTGGGCGCAGGCGTCGGTATTGCGGTACTGGGGTTTCTGGATGATCACGGCCATATCAGCGCTCGTTGGCGCTTGCTGGGCCACTTCATTGCAGCCACCTGGGCGCTGTTCTGGATAGGTGGCTTGCCGCCGCTGACACTGTTTGGATTCGCGCTCGACCTGGGATGGATCGGTCATGCGTTGGCTGCCGTTTATCTGGTGTGGCTGCTGAACCTGTACAACTTTATGGACGGGATTGACGGCATTGCCAGTGTCGAAGCTATCTGTGTATGCCTGAGCGGTGCGCTGTTGTACTGGCTGGCGGGGAATGAACTGGCGGCGCTGTTGCCTCTGTTACTGGCTTTTGCGGTAGCAGGCTTCCTGTATTGGAACTTCCCCAGGGCGCGGATTTTCATGGGTGATGCCGGCAGCGGTTTCCTGGGCATTACCTTGGGGGTACTGTCGTTGCAGGCTGCCTGGACGGCACCACAGCTTCTCTGGAGCTGGTTGATTTTGCTCGGCGTGTTCATTGTTGATGCTACGTGGACTTTGCTTCGCCGCTTGTTCAGGGGTGACAAGGTCTATGAAGCCCACCGTAGCCATGCCTATCAGTTTGCTTCCCGCCAGTTTGGCAAGCACTTGCCAGTCACCCTGACGGTCGCAGCGATCAATCTGTGCTGGCTGTTACCGATCGCCCTGGTGGTCGGGAGCGGCAAACTGGATGGCCTGTCGGGAGTGTGCCTGGCTTATCTGCCGTTGGTAGTTTTAGCCGTCAAGTTCAAGGCTGGGGAAAAAGAGGCTTAACAGCCGAGTCAGAAAATGGAGATGGGGGATGGGGGATGGCACTAGCCCCCTCCTCCGGCCAACCACTGGAAGTAACCGGTGACGCTTCCATCGTTGTAGATCAAACCAGACGCTTGCGCCGCGCTCTTGCGGTGCGACCAACGATCCAGCCAATCGCAGGCCCTGCGACCATCCCTATCAGCAATGAAACCACCACGACAACGGAAACTGGTAGCTGCGGCCCAGCCCATCCAAGGAACAGCAAGGAAACCGACTGCTGGTTCTCAAGCACAAAAGCCAGTATCGCCAGCACCAGCAACAGTAGAACGACCATAACCAGCACGCGCTTCAAGCTACTCATGAGCCCCCCCCTGTCTGGATTTCAAACTTCTTCCTCTTCTTCATTTACCCGATCCCGCAACTCTTTCCCCGGCTTGAAATGGGGAACGAATTTGCCGTCAAGGCTGACGGACTGACCGGTTTTCGGATTGCGGCCTACGCGCGGTGCGCGGTAGTGCAGGGAGAAGCTGCCAAATCCACGGATCTCGATGCGATCACCGGTGGCCAGACATTGGGACATTTGTTCAAGCATGGTCTTGATAGCCAGCTCCACATCCTTTGATGAGAGCAGCCCTTGATGGGTGACAATTCGTTCGATCAACTCCGACTTCGTCATATTTTTCCCTTCTTTTTCAAGCAGCTAGGAAAAGCGCTTCAAAGGTTTTAGCATGCCCGAAGGAATTTGAACAGCCCGAGCTTTGACATATCTTCGCCAGCAATGGGATGCCGATTTCAGAACAGAAGCCTGATCAAGCCCGACCTGCTCATCTGCAGATAACCAGCATGGTGCGTGTCACATAACCTGCCGGGTTGAAGCCAAAGGGATACTCATCTTCGTCTTTGGCGTCATCAGATCTCGTGACCACCTTGTAGCCAGCGCCCTTGCACTCCTTGGCAGCGCGTTTGTGACACTTCTCCCACCCCGACCCCAACCCCGAACAATCGATCTCGATACCACTAACCCCACGTGAGGCGTGAGTCTTCGCATTAGTGGTACAACCCGCCAATGTCAGAACGGCTAGTGCGACAACGAGCTTGTTCATTCATTTCCTTATGTCGGGCGCCCTGCCCGACTGTCGTTCGCTTCTGACTAAAGACTAGCTGCAAATAAACGATTGATCCGATTAAAGAAAGAGACAGCTTTTGGGGGCTATTGGTTTCACGGGCGAACAATGTCGTGCGATATGGTTACTGCCCGCACCGAATCGCAGGCACAAAAAAGGGCGACCGAAGTCGCCCTTTTTAATGATCAAGCAGAACTTAGTTCTGTTTGGCCATTGCCTGGCGCAGCAGTGCCGCCATGGTGGTGTCAGCAGCAGCTTCACCTTCCGGAGCAGTTTTCAGGCTCTGGATGGCTTCTTTCTCTTCAGCATCGTCTTTCGATTTGATCGACAGCTGAATTACGCGGCTCTTACGATCAACGCTGATGATCTTGGCTTCTACTTCCTGGCCTTCTTTCAGAACGTTGCGCGCGTCTTCAACGCGGTCACGGCTGATTTCGGAGGCTTTCAGAGTCGCTTCGATATCGTCGGCCAGAGTGATGATGGCGCCTTTAGCGTCAACTTCTTTCACGATGCCTTTAACGATTGCGCCTTTGTCGTTCTCTTGAACGTACTCGGAGAACGGATCGCTTTCCAGTTGCTTGATACCCAGGGAGATACGCTCGCGCTCTGGGTCAACCGACAGGATAACGGTGTCCAGCTCGTCGCCCTTCTTGAAGCGGCGAACGGCTTCTTCGCCCACTTCGTTCCAGGAGATGTCGGACAGGTGAACCAGACCGTCGATGCCGCCGTCCAGACCAATGAAGATACCGAAATCGGTGATCGACTTGATGGTGCCGGAGATTTTATCGCCCTTGTTGAACTGGCCAGAGAAATCTTCCCATGGGTTAGATTTGCACTGCTTGATGCCGAGGGAGATACGACGACGCTCTTCGTCGATGTCCAGAACCATAACTTCCACTTCGTCGCCGACTTGTACGACTTTCGAAGGGTGGATGTTCTTGTTGGTCCAGTCCATTTCGGAAACGTGTACCAGACCTTCAACGCCTTCTTCCAGCTCAGCGAAGCAGCCGTAGTCGGTCAGGTTGGTTACACGAGCGGTAACGCGAGTGCTTTCTGGGTAACGGGCTTTGATAGCAACCCATGGATCTTCGCCCAGTTGCTTCAGGCCCAGGGAAACACGGTTGCGTTCGCGATCGTATTTCAGAACCTTAACGTCGATTTCGTCACCAACGTTGACGATCTCGGAAGGATGCTTGATGCGCTTCCAAGCCATGTCGGTGATGTGCAGCAGGCCGTCCACGCCACCCAGATCGACGAATGCGCCGTAATCGGTGAGGTTTTTGACGATACCTTTGACTTGCTGACCTTCCTGCAGGGATTCCAGCAGAGCTTCACGCTCGGCGGAGTTCTCGGCTTCGAGGACGCTGCGACGGGAAACGACAACGTTGTTGCGTTTCTGGTCGAGTTTGATGACCTTGAATTCCAGCTCTTTGCCTTCCAGGTGCGTAGTATCGCGCACAGGACGGACGTCAACCAGGGAACCTGGCAGGAACGCACGGATGCCGTTAACGTCGACAGTGAAGCCGCCTTTAACCTTACCGTTGATAACGCCCTTGACCACTTCCTCGGCTGCGAAGGCAGCTTCCAGAACAATCCAGCATTCAGCGCGCTTGGCTTTTTCACGGGACAGCTTGGTTTCACCAAAGCCGTCTTCAACCGAGTCCAGCGCAACGTGAACTTCGTCACCGACGTTGATAGTCAGGTCGCCAGCGTCGTTGTAGAACTGCTCAAGCGGGATGAGTGCTTCAGACTTCAGGCCAGCGTGAACGGTTACCCAGCGAGCTTGGTAATCGATATCAACGATAACACCGGTGATGATGGAGCCTGCCTGAAGGTTCAGGGTTTTTAGGCTTTCTTCAAAGAGTTCCGCAAAGCTTTCGCTCATTTTAATTCCTGTTGATGAGGGCGAAGAATACGCCCATCTCCACACCCCAGACGGTGTGGGTTAGTTTCATTTAAAAGAAGCGCCACAGGACTATGACTGGTCCCCTGCGGCCTTCTTGGTCACCCGGCGATATCGCGAATGGCGATCTCGCTCATGATGCGTTCCAGCACCTGGTCGATGGATAATTCCGTGGAATCCAGCTGTATGGCGTCAGCCGCCGGTTTGAGCGGGGCTACCGCTCGCTGGGTGTCACGCTCATCGCGTGCACGTATCTCATCTAGCAGACTCGACAGACTAACACCATCGACTTTGCCCTTCAACTGCAAGTATCGACGGCGCGCACGCTCCTCGGCACTGGCGGTAAGGAAAATCTTCAACGGTGCATCCGGAAAAACCACCGTACCCATGTCGCGACCATCGGCCACCAGGCCCGGCGCTTCCTGGAATGCACGCTGGCGCTGCAGCAGCGCCTCGCGCACTGCGGGCAACGCCGCGACTTGCGAGGCACCGGAGCCAATGCTTTCGGTACGAATCACATCGCTGACTTCATCGCCCTCGAGAATGATGCGCTGCAACTGACCGTCGGTCGCCGCGATGAACTGCACATCCAGATGAGCGGCAAGTTTTTTCAGCAATTCTTCATTGGTGAGGTCGACGCCGTGATTGTGCGCAGCGAAGGCCAGCAACCGATAAAGCGCACCGGAATCCAGCAGGTTCCAGCCCAGACGCTTGGCCAGAATGCCAGCTACCGTGCCCTTGCCGGAGCCGCTTGGCCCATCAATGGTGATGACCGGTGCGATGTTTTTCACGACTGAGCCTCTTGTGCAACACGGATACCGACCTGCGCGCACAGCGCCAGGAAGTTCGGGAACGACGTTGCGACGTTGGCACAGTCATGGATGCGAATAGGCGCAGTGGCACGCAGCGATGCCACGCTGAAAGCCATGGCAATCCGGTGATCGCCGTGACCATGCACTTCGCCGCCGCCGATCAGGCCGCCGTCGATGATGATGCCATCCGGGGTCGGTTCGCATTTGACGCCCAGTGCCAGCAAGCCATCGGCCATGACCTGGATCCGGTCCGATTCCTTGACGCGCAATTCTTCGGCGCCACGCAGGATGGTGCGCCCTTCGGCACAGGCCGCCGCCACGAACAGCACCGGGAATTCGTCGATGGCCAATGGAACCAGCGCTTCGGGAATCTCGATACCTTTGAGTTTAGCTGCACGCACGCGCAGGTCCGCTACGGGTTCGCCGCCGACTTCACGCTGGTTTTCCAGGGTGATGTCAGCGCCCATCAGACGCAGAATGTCGATCACGCCGGTACGGGTCGGGTTGATGCCGACATGCTCGAGCACCAGTTCGGAACCTTCGGCAATGGACGCCGCCACCAGGAAGAACGCCGACGACGAAATATCGCCCGGCACTTCAATGTGGGTCGCGGTCAGCTTGTGCCCGGATTCGACCGACGCCGTAGCGCCGTTGACGCTGACCGGGTAGCCGAAGCCGCGCAGCATGCGCTCGGTGTGGTCGCGCGTCGGTGCAGGCTCGGTGACGGTGGTTTTGCCATCAGCGTACAGACCGGCCAACAGCAGGCAGGATTTAACCTGGGCACTGGCCATCGGCATGGTGTAGGTCAGGCCTTTGAGCTTGTTACCGCCACGAATGATCATCGGTGGACGACCTTCAGCGGCGGTCTCGATCACGGCGCCCATTTCACGCAGCGGATTGGCCACGCGATTCATCGGACGCTTGGACAGCGAGGCATCACCGGTCAAGGTGCTGTCGAAGTTCTGCGCAGCCAGCAGGCCGGACAGCAGACGCATCGAAGTGCCGGAGTTGCCCAGATAGATCGGGCCCGGCGCAGGCTTCAGGCCATGCAGGCCGACGCCGTGGATGGTCACGCGACCGTGGTGCGGACCTTCGATCACGACACCCATGTCGCGGAAGGCCTGCAAGGTCGCCAGAGCGTCTTCGCCCTCGAGGAAGCCTTCGACTTCGGTGACGCCTTCGGCCAGGGAGCCGAGCATGATCGAACGGTGGGAAATAGACTTATCGCCCGGTACACGAATCCGCCCAGTCAGGCGGCCACCAGGTTGTCCCAGGAAAATCAGGTCGTTGGAGTTCATAGCGTCCACATAAGCCCGGCGAGCCAGGATTTTACTGAAATGTTCGCGGGCAACCCGGGCGCGCGTGAACACGCCCAACAATTGGTGCCCATCCCCTGCATCGACCGCGTCGCGCAAGGCGTCGAGGTCGCTGCGAAATGTATCAAGCGTGCGCAGGACAGCTTCGCGGTTGGCGAGGAAGATGTCGTGCCACATGACCGGGTCGCTTCCCGCGATTCTCGTGAAATCGCGGAAACCGCCGGCAGCGTAACGGAAGATCTCAAGGTTTTCATTGCGCTTGGCCAACGAATCGACCAAACCGAACGCCAGCAAGTGCGGCAAATGGCTGGTCGCCGCCAACACTTCGTCGTGACGCTCGACCTGCATGTGCTCGACATCGGCGCCCAGCTCACGCCACAACCGGTCGACCACGGCCAGCGCGGCCGGATCGGTTTGGTCCAGCGGCGTCAGAATCACTTTATGGCGACGAAACAGTTCGGCATTCGAGGCTTCCACCCCGCTCTGCTCGGAACCGGCAATCGGATGGCCCGGCACGAAACGCGCCGGCATGCCGCCAAACGCTTCGGTCGCGGCGCGCACGACGTTGCCCTTGGCACTGCCGACATCCGTCAGAATCGCTTGCCCAAGGTCCATGCCGGCCAACCGGCCGAGCATCTTTTCCATGGCCAGGATCGGCACCGCGAGTTGAATCACGTCGGCGCCCTGGCAGGCAACGGCCAGGTCTTCTTCGCAGCGATCCACCACGCCCAACTCGACCGCGAGCTTGCGCGACTGCGGATCGAGATCGACGCCCACCACTTCGCGGCACAGGCCGCTTTCACGCAGCCCCTTGGCAAACGAACCGCCGATCAACCCGAGACCGACCACCACCAGGCGACCGATCATAGGTTCAGCAGATTGCAGAGCAGTGACATCAACCACGAGCCAGAACCTTGGTCAGCGCCTCAAGGAAGCGGCTGTTTTCCGCCGGCAGGCCGATGGTGATGCGCAAGTGGTTCGGCATGCCATAGTTGGCCACCGGACGCACGATCACGCCTTCACGCAGCAAGCCCTGGAAGACCGGCAAGGCAACACGGCCGAGATCGACGCAGATGAAGTTGCCCTTGGACGGGATCCAGCTCAGCCCCAGCTCACGGAAACCCGCTTCCAGCTGCAGCATGCCGGCTTCGTTCAGGCGACGGCTTTCAGCAAGGTACTCGGCGTCCTGCAGCGCAGCGCACGCAGCGGCCAGGGCCAGGCTGTTGACGTTGAACGGCTGACGCACGCGGTTCAGCACGTCGGCGACCACCGCCGTAGACAAGCCGTAACCAACGCGCAACGCCGCCAGGCCATAGGCCTTGGAGAAGGTGCGCGAAACCAGCAGGTTCGGGTACGCCGCCAGGAAATCCAGACCATCCGGCAAGTCGCTGCCTTCGGCGTATTCGATGTAGGCCTCGTCCAGCACCACCAGCACGTGCTCCGGCACATCCTGCAGGAACTCGTCCAGCGCTTCGGCGCCAAACCAGGTTCCGGTCGGGTTGTTCGGGTTGGCGATGAAGACCACACGGGTATCGGCATCGATCGCGGCCAGCATGGCCGACAGATCATGGCCCCAGTCTTTGGCCGGGATCACTTTGGCCGTCGCACCGACGGCCTGGGTGACGATCGGATAGACCGCGAACGCATGCTCACTGAATACCGCATTCAGGCCCGGCGCCAGATAGGCACGCGCGACCAGTTCCAGGATGTCGTTGGAACCGTTGCCCAGCGTTACCTGATTCAGTTCGACGCGGCACTGATCGGCCAGCAGGGTCTTGAGCGCAAAACCGTTGCCATCCGGATAACGGGTCAGCTCGGCCAATTCTTCGCGAATGGCCGCCAAAGCCTTTGGACTGGCGCCCAACGGGTTTTCGTTGCTCGCCAGTTTGACGATGCTGGCCGGATCGATGTCCAGCTCGCGCGCCAGTTCGTCCACGGGCTTGCCCGGAACGTAAGGCGACAGTTGTTGCACGCCCGGCTGTGCCAGAGCGAGGAAGTTGCCACTCATTTGCTACCCCTTAGAGAACGGCTTTCGGGTAGGAACCCAACACTTTAAGTGCCACTGCTTCCTGACTGATCTTTTCCAGCACACCTTTTACCAGCGGATCGCGGTGATGGCCGACGAAGTCGATGAAGAACACGTAGGTCCATTTACCGCTACGCGAAGGACGTGTCTCGATGCGTGTCAGGTCGATGCCATTGTCGTGGAACGGCACCAGCAACTCGTGTAGCGCGCCCGGCTTGTTGCTCATGGAGACGATGATCGATGTCTTGTCGTCGCCGGTTGGCGGCACTTCCTGGCTGCCGATCATCAGGAATCGCGTGGAGTTGTCCGGGCGATCCTCGATTTTCTCGGCCAGACGGGTCAGCCCGTACAAGCCTGCGGCCATGTCGCCGGCAATCGCTGCCGAGTTCCACTCACCCTTGACCCGCTTCGCCGCTTCGGCGTTGCTGGAAACCGCGACGCGCTCGACGTTCGGGTAGTGTGCATCCAGCCACTTGCGGCACTGCGCCAGCGACTGGGCGTGGGAATAGATGCGGCTGATGCTGTCGGTCTTGGTGTTTTCACCGACCAACAGGTGGTGGTGAATCCGCAACTCGACTTCGCCACAGATGACCATGTCGTGTTCGAGGAAGCTGTCGAGCGTGTGGTTGACCGCGCCCTCGGTGGAGTTTTCCACCGGGACCACGCCAAAGTTCACCGCACCGGCCGCCACTTCGCGGAACACTTCGTCGATGGCCGCCATCGGCTTGCTGATCACCGCGTGGCCAAAGTGCTTCATGGCCGCCGCTTGAGTGAAGGTGCCTTCAGGACCGAGGTAAGCCACTTTCAGCGGCTGCTCGAGGGCCAGGCACGAAGACATGATTTCGCGGAACAACCGCGCCATTTCTTCGTTGCCCAGCGGGCCCTGATTGCGCTCCATCACACGCTTGAGCACCTGAGCTTCACGCTCAGGACGATAGAACACCGGCACTTCGCCTTCGGCCAGCGAGGCCATCTTTACTCGCGCAACTTCCTGGGCGCAGCGTGCGCGCTCACTGATCAGCTCCAGGACTTTTTCGTCCAGGGCATCAATGCGCAGGCGCAGTGCCTTGAGTTCTTGCTCAGACATTAGCCGTGTTCCTTCTCGAACTCTGCCATGTACGAAACCAGTGCGTTGACCGCAACGATATCGACGGCGTTATAGATGGAGGCGCGCATGCCGCCCACGGAACGGTGACCCTTGAGGTTCAGCAGGCCACGCTCGTCGGCACTGGCCAGGAATGGCTTGTCCAGACGATCGTCAGCCAGGCGGAACGGCACGTTCATCCACGAACGATCGGACTTGTTGATCGGGTTGCTGTACAGGCCGCTGGCATCAATGAAGTCGTACAGCGTGCGCTGTTTCACTTCGTTGAGCTTGCCGATGGCTTCGACGCCACCCTGCTCTTTCAGCCACTCGAACACCAGGCCAGACAGGTACCAGGCCAATGTTGGCGGGGTGTTGTACATCGAGCCGTTATCGGCCGCGACCTTGTAGTTGAGCATGGTCGGGCACAGGGAACGGGCGTGACCCAGCAGGTCTTCGCGAACGATGTTGACGACGATGCCGCTCGGGCCGATGTTTTTCTGGGCGCCGGCGTAGATCATGCCGAAACGAGAAACATCAATCGGGCGCGACAAGATGTCCGAAGACATGTCGGCGACCAGCGGAACGTCACCGGTTTCCGGGACCCAGTTGAATTCCAGGCCACCAATGGTTTCGTTCGGCGCGTAGTGAACGTAGGCCGCGTCTTTCGACAGTTTCCATTCGTTCTGGCCGGGAATCGCGAAATAGTCGTAAGGCTTGGCGGTGGCGGCAACATTGACGTGGCCGTAGCGCGACGCTTCTTCGATGGCTTTCTGCGACCAGATACCGGTGTCGACATAGTCGGCAGTGCCGCTTTCCGGCAACAGGTTCAGAGGGATCTGAGCAAACTGCTGGCTGGCGCCACCTTGCAGGAACAGCACTTTATAGTTCGAGGGGATATTCAGCAGATCACGCAGATCCTGCTCGGCCTTGTTAGCGATGGACACGAACTCATCACTGCGATGGCTCATTTCCATGACCGACAGACCCTTGCCGTGCCAATCAAGGAGTTCACCCTGGGCGCGCTGCAGGACAGCTTCGGGAAGTGCCGCAGGACCGGCACAGAAGTTATAGGCTCTCTTGCTCACATCCAATCTCGCTCTGATTTGGTGGTAATCACGCAATAAATCACAACATCAATCGACACAGGGTCTCTGCCGAAGCAGAAAACCTGTGGGAGCGAGCCTGCTCGCGAATGCATCACCGCGGTGCTTCAGAGGTACCGCGGCGCCTGCATCGCGAGCAGGCTCGCTCCCACATGGGATGTCCCTGGATATCGAAATTTTCCGTTCGGACAAACAACAAGGGGGCGAATTTTCATCCGCCCCCTGTTTGTCCGCTTACTCTTGCGGTTCTTCGTCAGCGGCAGCATCGAGTTGCTGGTCTTCAACAACGTCGTCGATCACGACTTCGCCGTCGAACACCGCACCCTCTTCGCCTTCCAGCTCTTCGCCTTCGACTTCCGACGGCTCCTGCACCCGCTCCAGACCGACCAGCGTTTCATCGCTGGCCAGTTTGATCAGGGTCACGCCCTGGGTGTTACGACCCAGGCTGGAAACTTCGTCGACACGGGTACGAACCAACGTGCCCTGGTCGGAAATCAGCATGATTTCCTCGCCGTCGAGCACCTGAACCGCGCCGACCAGACGGCCGTTACGGTCGTTGCTGACCATGGCGATAACGCCCTGGCCGCCACGCTTGTACTCAGGGAACTCGGTGATCGCCGTACGCTTGCCGAAACCACGCGCCGAAGCGGTGAGGATCTGGCTGCCTTCTTCCGGGATCAGCATGGAAATCAGCTTCTGGCCTTCCGGCAGACGCATACCGCGGACACCGCGAGCGGTACGGCCCATGGCACGAACGTCGGTTTCCTTGAAGCGAGTGACCTTTCCGCCGTCGGAGAACAGCATGACTTCGCGCTCGCCATCGGTAATGGCGGCAGAGATCAGTACGTCACCTTCGTCCAGTTCCAGCGCGATCAGACCGACGCTGCGTTGACGGCTGAAGGATTCCAGCGGGGTCTTCTTCACGGTGCCTTTGGCAGTCGCCATGAAGATGAAGTGACCTTCGGTGTATTCCTCGACCGGCAGCATGGTGGTGATGTATTCATCACTGTCCAGTGGCAGCAGGTTGACCAGCGGACGACCACGGGCAGCGCGGGACGCTTCCGGGATTTCATAGGTTTTCAGCCAGTACACCTTGCCCTTGCTGGAGAACAGCAGCAGCGTGGTGTGGCTGTTGGCGACCAGCAGGTGAGCGATGTAGTCCTCATCCTTGACGCCAGTCGCCGATTTGCCTTTACCGCCACGACGCTGGGCCTGGTACGCAGCCAATGGCTGGGTCTTGGCGTAGCCACCGTGGGAAATGGTCACGACGCGATCTTCTTCCGGGATCATGTCACCCAGGGTCAGGTCGAGACGGGCATCGAGGATTTCGGTGCGGCGCACGTCGCCGTATTCGGCGCGAATCACTTCCAGCTCTTCGCGGATCACTTCCATCAGGCGCGTGGCGCTGTTGAGGATGCGGATCAGCTCGCCGATCTGGTTGAGGATCTCTTGATACTCGGCCAGCAGTTTTTCATGTTCCAGACCGGTCAGGCGATGCAGACGCAGTTCCAGAATGGCTTGCGCCTGTTCCGGCGAGAGGAAGTACTTGCCTTCACGCAGACCGTATTGCGGATCCAGGGTCTCCGGACGGCAAGAGTCGGCACCGGCACGCTCAACCATCGCCACCACGGCGGAGGATTCCCAAGGCGTGCTGATCAGCGCTTCCTTGGCTTCCGACGGCGTTGGCGAGGCCTTGATCAGCGCGATGACCGGGTCGATGTTCGACAGGGCAACCGCCTGGCCTTCCAGAATGTGGCCACGTTCGCGCGCCTTACGCAGCTCGAACACGGTGCGACGGGTAACGACTTCGCGACGGTGACGAACGAAGGCTTCCAGCAGGTCCTTGAGGTTCAGGATCCGCGGACGGCCGTCGATCAGCGCAACGATGTTGATGCCGAATACCGCTTGCAGCTGGGTCTGGGCGTAGAGGTTGTTGAGGATCACCTCAGGCACTTCGCCGCGACGCAGCTCGATCACAACGCGCATACCGTCCTTGTCGGACTCGTCGCGCAGTTCGGTGATGCCTTCGAGCTTCTTCTCTTTAACCAGCTCGGCGATCTTCTCGATCAGACGGGCCTTGTTCAGCTGGTAAGGGAGTTCGGTGATGACGATCTGCTGACGGCCACCGACCTTGTCGATGTCTTCGATGATCGAGCGGGCGCGCATGTAAATGCGGCCGCGACCGGTGCGGTAGGCTTCGATGATGCCGGCGCGACCGTTGATGATCGCGGCGGTCGGGAAGTCCGGACCAGGGATGTATTGCATCAGCTCATCGATGGTCAACTCAGGGTTGTCGATGAGCGCCAGGCAACCGTCGATGACTTCACCGAGGTTGTGTGGCGGGATGTTGGTCGCCATGCCCACGGCGATACCGCTGGAGCCGTTGACCAGCAGGTTGGGAATACGGGTCGGCATGACCGCCGGGATCATTTCGGTGCCGTCGTAGTTCGGCACCCAGTCCACGGTTTCTTTATGCAGGTCAGCCAGCAGCTCGTGCGCCAGCTTGGTCATGCGCACTTCGGTGTATCGCATGGCCGCGGCGTTGTCGCCGTCCACCGAACCGAAGTTGCCCTGACCGTCTACCAGCAGGTAGCGCAGCGAGAATGGCTGCGCCATCCGAACGATGGTGTCGTACACCGCGGTATCACCGTGCGGGTGATACTTACCGATCACGTCACCGACAACACGGGCAGATTTCTTGTACGGCTTGTTGAAGTCGTTGCCCAGCTCGCTCATCGCGAACAGCACGCGCCGGTGCACGGGCTTCAAGCCATCGCGCGCATCCGGCAGTGCCCGCCCGACAATTACGCTCATTGCGTAGTCGAGGTAGGACTGCTTCAGCTCGTCTTCGATATTGACCGGGAGGATTTCTTTGGCCAGTTCGCCCATGAGAAGCTCGATTCCTTTTTCTGGTGAAACCTCGTCACATCCATATGGGACGAACGAAGCTCGCCGCTGCAGGCTGAGTGCCATGCACCGACTTACGACAAATCAACGAGTTATGCCATGGATTTGCGCAGTAAAGACAACCCCGTGGGACTGCCTCGGAAAACGCCGGATGTTATCACAAGAGCCGCCACGCACCTATCCCCCAGATGCGCATGGAGTGTAGTTAGTTGACTGATGGCAGGCTTGAAGGAGACGAGAGGGGCTTAGAGCTGCTGCGAATGCAGAATCCGGGACTGAATTACAGATGTTTATTGACTTTCAGACCCTAATCGCCAGCAGGCTGGCTTCCACATTTGATCCGTGTCGATCACAAACCCTGTGGGAGCCAGCCTGCTGGCGATGGCGTCCTTTCGAACGCCACGGCCAATCAATGCAACCGCTTGCGGCACATCAACTGCGCCATTTTCGCGGTGTCCGGGCGTTCGACGATGCCTTTTTCCGTGACGATCGCGTCAATCAAATCTGCCGGGGTGACGTCGAACACCGGATTGAACGCATCGACATCCGCCCCAACCCGCTTGCCGCCGACTTCCAGCAACTCGCGCCCGTCTCGCTCTTCAATCGGAATGTCATCGCCGCTGGCCAGGTTCATGTCGATGGTCGAACTCGGCGCCACCACCATGAAACGCACGCCGTGGTGCATGGCGTTGACCGCCAGTTGATAAGTGCCGATCTTGTTGGCCACGTCGCCATTGGCCGTGATCCGGTCAGCACCGACGATGACCCAGGTGATGCCTTTGGTCTTCATGATGTGGGCCGCGGCGGAGTCGGCATTGAGGGTCACGGGGATACCCTCGTTGGCCAGCTCCCACGCCGTCAGTCGCGAACCTTGCAGCCATGGACGGGTTTCGTCGGCATAAACGCGCTCGACCATGCCTTCGATGAACGCCCCGCGAATGACGCCCAAAGCCGTACCAAAACCGCCAGTGGCCAGCGCGCCGGTATTGCAATGAGTCAGGATCGCCTGCGCATTGCCCTGGTGCTTGCGGATCAGGTCCACACCCAGTTGCGCCATGGTCAGGTTGGCTTCGCGATCACTTTCATGAATGGCGATGGCTTCCGCCTCCAGCGCCGCGAGAGGATCGGCATCGCCCTTGATACGATCAAGGCGGTCACGCATGCGACTCAGCGCCCAGAACAGGTTCACCGCCGTTGGACGGGAATCGGCCAGCAACGCGTAATCCTCTTCCCACGCGGCCTGCCAGTCACCGCCCTCGAGAATTCGGGCACGGGCTGAAAGCACCATGGCATAGGCGGCACTGATGCCAATCGCCGGCGCGCCGCGCACCACCATCGAGCGAATCGCCTCGGCCACGCCAGCCGCACTGGTGTAGGCAATCCAGGTTTCCTCGAACGGCAAAATACGCTGATCCAGCAGGTACAGGGCGCCATCACGCCAATCGATGGCCTTCACCTTCTCCGCAGCCAACAGTCGATCGCGCATCCTTCACCCCGCACTCATGAACAAAAGCCGCCGATTATAGCGATCCCCCCGCGAAGACGCTCGGGTATACTTCGCCATCCTTTACAAAAGCACTGGAACCGACCCTCGATGCCGAACACTGCCGCTGCGCTCGACCTGTTATTGCTGCCGACCTGGCTAGTACCCGTCGAACCCGCTGGCGTTGTCCTCAAAGAGCATGGCCTGGGCATCCGCGACGGGCGCATCGTGTTTATCGGCCCGCGGTCCGCCGCGCTGAAGCTTAACGCAACCGAAGTCCGCGAACTGCCGGGCATGTTGCTCAGCCCCGGCCTGATCAATGCTCACGGGCACGCGGCGATGACACTGTTCCGCGGCCTGGCCGATGACCTGCCGCTGATGACCTGGCTGGAAAACCACATCTGGCCTGCCGAAGCCAAATGGGTCGATGAAGCTTTTGTACGCGATGGCACCGACATTGCCATCGCCGAACAGATAAAAGGTGGCATTACCTGCTTCTCTGACATGTATTTCTTCCCGAAGGTTGCCAGCGAACGTGTGCATAACAGCGGCATACGCGCGCAAATCGCGATTCCGATCCTCGATTTCCCGATCCCGGGGGCCGGCACGGCGGATGACGCCATTCGTCAGGGCGTCGAACTGTTCAACGATCTCAAGCACCACGAGCGCATCAAAGTCACCTTCGGCCCCCACGCGCCCTACACCTTGGGCGACGAAACCCTGGAGAAAATCCGGGTGATCGCCGAAGAACTGGACGCGCCGATTCACATGCACGTCCACGAAACTGCGTTCGAAGTACAGCAAGCCGTCGAGCAGCGTGGCGAGCGGCCGTTGGCCCGACTGGCACGCCTGGGCCTTCTGGGGCCGCGCTTCCAGGCCGTTCACATGACGCAGATCAGCGATGAAGACCTGGTGATGCTGGTAGAAAGCAACACCAATGTGATTCATTGCCCGGAGTCGAACCTGAAGCTGGCCAGCGGTTTCTGCCCGGTAGAACGTTTGTGGCAGGCGGGCGTCAATGTGGCTGTCGGCACCGACGGCGCGGCCAGCAACAACGACCTCGACCTGCTCGGCGAAACCCGCACCGCCGCGTTGCTGGCCAAAGCCGTTGCCGGTTCGGCCACCGCGCTGGACGCTCATCGCGCGCTGCGCATGGCCACGCTGAACGGCGCACGCGCCATGGGCATCGAGGCCGACGTCGGCTCGCTGGAAGTCGGCAAAGCGGCGGACATCGTCGCGTTCGACCTCTCGGGCCTGGCGCAGCAGCCGGTCTACGACCCGGTTTCGCAGCTTATATATGCCACCGGTCGCGACTGCGTGAAACACCTGTGGGTGGGCGGCAAGCAATTGCTCGACGACCGTCGCCTGACCCGCCTGGATGAAGAACAGCTGTGCGCCACCGCCAAGGCCTGGGGCCAGCGCATCAGCGGCCACACCGAATTGTAAGCACCCCGGACTCACCGCCGGGGCAACAGGATTTTTCAAGTTTTAGAGGATGAACCATGAGTAACGTCGACTACGCCGAAATCGCCAAATTCGAAGCCCTGGCCCATCGCTGGTGGGACCGCGAAAGCGAGTTCAAACCGCTGCACGACATCAACCCGCTGCGGGTCAACTGGATTGACGAACGGGTCAATCTGGCCGGCAAGAAAGTTCTCGACATCGGTTGCGGCGGCGGCATCCTCAGCGAAGCCATGGCGCAACGCGGTGCGACCGTGATGGGTATCGACATGGGCGAAGCGCCACTGGCCGTCGCTCAACTGCACCAGCTTGAGTCGGGCGTGAACGTCGAATATCGGCAGATCACCGCCGAGGCCCTGGCAGAAGAAATGCCGGAACAGTTCGACGTGGTCACGTGCCTGGAAATGCTTGAGCACGTACCGGATCCGTCCTCGGTGATCCGCGCCTGCTTCAAAATGGTCAAGCCGGGCGGCCAGGTGTTCCTCTCCACGATCAACCGCAACCCGAAGGCGTACCTGTTCGCCATCGTCGGCGCCGAATACATCATGAAGCTGTTGCCGCGCGGCACGCATGACTTCAAGAAATTCATCCGCCCTTCCGAGCTGGGTGCCTGGAGCCGCATGGCGGGCCTGACCGTCAAGGACATCATCGGTTTGACGTACAACCCGCTGACCAAGCACTACAAACTGGCGGCCGACGTGGACGTCAACTACATGATCCAGACCCTGCGCGAGGAATAAGTCGATGCGTATCAGAGCAGTCCTTTTTGACATGGACGGCACGCTGCTCGACACCGCGCCGGACTTCATTGCGATCTGTCAGGCAATGCGCGCCGACCGCGGCTTGCCGCCGATGAACGACAAGCACATCCGCGACGAGATCTCCGGCGGCGCCAAGGCGATGGTCGCGGTGACGTTCAGCATGGACCCGGAATCGCCAGGCTTTGAAGAGCTGCGCCTGGAGTTCCTGGAGCGTTACCTCGTGGGCTGCGCGGTGCACAGCAAGCTGTTCGACGGCATGGGCGAGTTGCTGGCCGACATCGAGAAAGCCAACCTGATCTGGGGCGTGGTCACCAACAAGCCTCTGCGGTTTGCCGAGCCGATCATGCAGCAGCTCGGGCTGGCCGAGCGTTCGGCGCTGTTGATTTGCCCGGATCACGTGAAGAACAGCAAACCGGACCCGGAGCCGTTGATCCTCGCATGCAAGATGCTCGACCTCGATCCGGCCAGCGTGCTGTTTGTCGGTGATGACCTGCGCGATATCGAATCCGGTCGTGACGCCGGCACCAAGACCGCCGCCGTGACCTTTGGCTACATTCACCCGGACGATAACCCGCGGCATTGGGGTGCGGATGTGGTGGTCGATCATCCGCTGGAGTTGCGCAAGGTTTTGGATAGCGCCCTCTGTAGCTGCTGAACCGCCTTTGTAGGAGCCGGCTTGCTGGCGATGGCGATGGCGATGATGAAATCGCCGAGCTGAACCGCCTTTGTAGGAGCCAGCTTGCTGGCGATGGCGATGCTGGAAACGCCATCGCCGGCAAGCCGGCTCCTACAGGACCGCGCAACGGTCGCGCGTATTCTGATTTGTTGAGGTTTCTTTATGTTTGATTATTCCGCCCGCCCTGAATTGCTCAAGGACCGGGTCATCCTGGTCACCGGCGCTGGTCGTGGTATCGGCGCTGCCGCCGCGAAAACCTACGCCGCCCACGGCGCCACCGTACTGTTGCTGGGCAAGACCGAAGCCAACCTGACTCAGGTCTACGACGAAATCGAGGCCGCCGGTCATCCACAACCGGCGGTAATCCCGTTCAACCTGGAAACCGCCCTGCCCCATCAATACGATGAGTTGGCGGCGATGATCGAGACCGAATTCGGCCACCTCGACGGCTTGCTGCACAACGCCTCGATCATTGGTCCGCGCACGCCGATCGAACAGCTCTCCGGCGAGAACTTCATGCGTGTCATGCAAGTCAACGTCAACGCGATGTTCATGCTCACCAGCACCCTGCTGCCGCTGCTCAAACTGTCGCAGGACGCTTCGGTGGTGTTCACCTCCAGCAGTGTCGGCCGCAAGGGTCGTGCGTATTGGGGCGCTTATGGCGTCTCCAAGTTCGCCACCGAAGGCTTGATGCAAACCCTGGCCGACGAAGTCGACACCGTCGCACCGGTGCGCTCCAACAGCATCAACCCCGGCGCCACCCGCACCAGCATGCGCGCCCAGGCTTATCCCGGTGAAAATCCGCTGAACAATCCGACGCCCGAGGAGATCATGCCGGTCTACCTCTACCTGATGGGCCCGGACAGCACCGGCATCAACGGCCAGGCATTCAACGCGCAGTAACACCGTGCGTCGCTTTTGTGCCGTGGCGAATTACCGTCACGGCACTTAAAAAGCCTCGCAACTGCACCTGTTTTTAGTCAAATAAATGTCATGAAACGGGCCAGACAAAGCCAAAAACACTTTCAAGGCATTGATTTTCAACAGCTTTTATTCAAATGAACCGAATGGCATGACTTTCGCTCTATATCTGCTCAGACACGCCGAGTGAGTGAAAGCAGTCGGGCAGGCCTTCGAGTCGATAGGTTACTAATCTTCAGCAAAGCAGATTAGACTTGCGCCAAATGTCCTACGGGACTGATGGACCAGTATGACGCGCAGCCCAAAGCCGCTCTCACCCAGCCTGTAAGACAGCCTTACTGCTTAGGGGCGCACGCCATATGAAATCACCTTCCCAGACCAACGCAATTGACTTCGATAGCGCCAAATTGCAACGCCTGGGCTTTGGTCAGCAGCCCCCTCTTCTGGAGAGGCCGGTCAGCCTTGCGCAATTGCGCCAGCAACTGAGTTTGCAGCTGCAAACCAGTCTTGAGCCGCAACGCATTCTTGGGCTCTTCTACCGTGAAATTCAGCGTCTCGTACCGCTCGACGCCTTGAGCTACCAGCACAAGGCCAGCGACTTGCGCCTGGAATACGGCCAGCGCGGCCACCACTCGATCAGTTACACCCTCAGCCACGAAGGCGAGCAGCTGGGTGAACTGGTGTTCCGTCGCAATCAGCGTTTCAGTGAACAGGAACTGGGCAACCTTGAGTCGCTGCTGTCCGCATTGCTGTACCCGATGCGCAACGCCCTGCTCTACCGCGCCGCCACCCAAAGCGCCTTGCGCGACCCTCTGACGGACACCGGCAACCGCATTGCCATGGACCAGACGCTGCAACGGGAAATCGACATGTCGCGTCGGCACCTGCAGCCCTTGTCGCTGTTGATGCTGGACATCGACCATTTCAAACAAATCAACGACACCCATGGCCACAGCGCTGGCGATGACGTGCTCAAGGGAGTCGCCGCCTCGATCAAAAGCCAGCTGCGCAACGTGGACATGGTGTTCCGCTTTGGTGGCGAGGAGTTTTTGATTCTGCTGTCCAACACCGGCCGGGAAGCCGCCGCCATGGTCGGCGAGCGCCTGCGACTCGCGGCGCAAGCCAAGGATTTTTCGGCTGATGGCAACCTGATCGAGCTGACCGTCAGTCTCGGCTGTTCGACCCTGTTGCCCGGCGAATCGGCCGAGAGCCTGTTGCGCCGGGCCGACAGCGCGCTTTATGTGGCCAAGCGCGAGGGACGCAACCGCTTGGCGATGGCGGGCTGACTCCCGCCAGCACGGGCTCGCGAAAGTAGCGGCCCGCATCGACAGGGATCAGCGGACAGCGCCGCGCAACTCTCCGACCATCCCTTGCAGCTTCGCCGGCTCCGCCGCCTCAACCGCCACCGCCGGCCCCGCCACCAGAGTCACCCGCGACCACAATCGACGGAACAGGCCCTTGTCGGGATCGCGACTGAAGAAACTCCCCCACAACCCCTGCAATGCCAATGGAATCACCGGCACCGGCGTCTCTTCGAGAATCCGCGTCAACCCGCCCTTGAACTCGTTGATCTCGCCATCGGCGGTCAATTTGCCTTCAGGGAAGATGCACACCAGCTCACCGTCCTTCAGATATTGAGCAATACGCGTGAAGGCCTTTTCGTAAATCTGAATGTCTTCCTGACGTCCCGCGATCGGAATCGTCCCGGCCGTGCGGAAGATAAAGTTCAGCACCGGCAGGTTGTAGATCTTGTAATACATCACAAAGCGAATCGGCCGACGCACCGCGCCGCCAATCAGCAGCGCGTCGACGAAAGACACGTGGTTGCACACCAGCAACGCCGCGCCCTCATCCGGAATCAGCTCCAGATTGCGATGCTCCACGCGGTACATGGAATGGCTGAGCAGCCAGATCATGAAACGCATGCTGAACTCGGGGACGATCTTGAAGATGTAGGCGTTGACGCCGATGTTCAGCAGCGACACCACCAGGAACAGGTGCGGGATCGACAGCTTGGCCAGGCTCAGCAGCACGATCGAGACAATCGCCGAGACCACCATGAACAGCGCGTTGAGAATATTGTTGGCGGCAATCACCCGCGCCCGCTCGTTCTCCGGGGTGCGCGACTGAATCAGCGCGTACAGCGGCACGATGTAGAAACCACCGAAAACCCCAAGACCGAGAATGTCGATCAATACCAGCCAGGTGTGGCCAAAGCCGAGGATTTCGATCCAGCCATGGCCGTCGACACTCTCGGGAATTCCACCGGAATGCCACCACAGCAGCAATCCGAATACCGTCAGGCCAAACGAGCCGAACGGCACCAGACCGATCTCGACTTTGCGTCCGGACAGTCTTTCGCAGAGCAGCGAGCCGAGTGCGATACCCACCGAAAACACGGTAAGAATCAGCGTCACCACGGTTTCGTCGCCGTGCATCCATTCCTTGGCGTACGCCGGGATTTGCGTCAGGTAAATCGCCCCGACAAACCAGAACCACGAGTTGCCGACAATCGAGCGCGACACCGCCGGCGTTTGCCCCAGTCCCAGTTTCAAGGTGGCCCAGGATTGACTGAAGATGTTCCAGTTCAGACGCATTTCCGGCGATGAGGCCGCCGCCCGCGGAATGCTGCGACTGGCCAGATAACCGAGCACGGCAATGCCGATGATCGCCGTGGACACGATGGGCGCGTAATGCGCGGAGGACATCATGATCCCGGCGCCGATGGTCCCGGCGAGGATGGCCAGGAAGGTGCCCATTTCCACCAGACCGTTGCCGCCCACCAGCTCTTCTTCATGCAAGGCCTGGGGCAGGATCGAGTATTTCACCGGCCCGAACAGCGCCGAGTGCGTGCCCATGGCGAACAGCGCCAGCAGCATCAGCGACAGATGATCGAAAACAAACCCCACCGCGCCGACCGCCATGATGGCGATTTCCCCGAGCTTGATCAGACGGATCAGCGCGTCCTTGGCGAACTTCTCGCCAAACTGCCCGGCCAACGCCGAAAACAGAAAGAACGGCAGGATGAACAGCAGCGCACACAAATTGACCCAGATCGAGCGATCCCCCTCGATGGTCAATTTGTACAGAATGGCGAGGATCAACGATTGCTTGAAGACGTTGTCGTTGAACGCCCCGAGGGACTGGGTCACGAAAAACGGCAGGAAGCGCCGGGTGCGAAGCAAGGTGAACTGTGAGGGGTGACTCATCTTCCGTGTGCCCTGATGTTGTTAGAGAGTGGCGTGGATACTGTGATTGGAATGCCGCACGCCGATCCAGGCCACACATTACCCGGTTATTTGTTTAAACCTGCAATGCACGGCGAGACAAACAACTCACCCCGCCACGCGCCTTGTACCGTGCGTTTGGCAACGATCAGCCACATCATCGCCAGCAACGCCACCAGCACACAGCCAAAGGCATTGAAAAACGCCAGGTTCAACGTGCTTCCCAGTTTCAACGTTGCCAGAGAATAGACGCCCAGCGGAAAGGTGAAACCCCACCAGCCGAGGTTGAACGGGATCCCGGCGCGCAGGTAACGCCCGGTGATCAGCAGCGCAATCAGCATCCACCACAAACCGAAGCCCCACAGCGTGATCCCCGCTACCAGCCCCAGCCCCGCCGCGATTTCACCCAGGCCGGCAAACCCGTTGGCGGCGAAGATGGCCGGCGCGTCGGCGCCCAGCAGCAACATGCCCAGTGCCCCGGTGCCAATCGGGCCGAGCGCCAGCCAGCTCGACGCGGCCATGTTTTCGTGAGGCAGTTTGTGCAGCGCCATGCGCAGCATGAGAATGGTCAGAATGCTGAACGCCACCGGCAGGGAAAATGCCCAGAGCACGTAGCTGGTCACCAACACCACCAGTTGCCCATGGGCCTCGGCCAAATGCGGCGCCAGCAACCCGCCACTGGCGGCCGCCACTTCCGCCGCCACCACTGGCAGCAGCCAAACGGCAGTCATCTGATCGATGCTGTGCTCCTGGCGGGTGAACATCATGTAGGGAATCAGCACACCGCAGGCCAGCGACATCGCCACGTCCAGCCACCACAGCAGCGCGGCCACATGGACGACACCTTCGCCCCAGCGCGACAGGCCAAACAGCAGGAAGCCATTGATGATGGTCGCCAACCCCATGGGAATCGTGCCGAAAAACATCGAGACCGTGGAGTGCCCGAAAATCCGCCGGGCCTCATCGAAGAACAGCACCCAGCGCGCCGCGTACAGCGCCGTGAACAAGATGAACAGACCGATATTGAACAGCCAAAGGGCTTCGGCGATCGCATGCAGACCCGGCGTCGCGCCAGGCAACTGGGCCAAGGCCAGCGCCAGAACGCCCGTGCCCATGGTCGCGGCGAACCAGTTCGGGGTGAACTGGCGGATGACCTCGCGCGGGTGCTGCAAATGACTGAAAGGTTTGTAAACGGGGGTGGCGTTGGGGCATGTCATAGCGAACTCCTGTCCTCTGTTGAGGTGGAGTTCAGGGTAGGTCCAAATCGAATATCTATATAACGGGTAATATCTCTAACTGTTATCTATTTTGTAGATATAGCATCAAACGCTGCCTTCCGATTCGATCACCAATATCCTCGCCACCCCCTGCGGATGCGCCACATGCTCGGTGCCCACCGAGGCGTAAAAGATATCGCCGACAGCCAACATCACCGCTTTCTCCTGGCCTGCTTCGCGATAGCGCATTTGCACCTGGCCATCGAGCACAACGAACACCTCCTCGCCATCATTCACATGCCACTTGTATGGCTGATCGGTCCAGTGCAGACGCGTGGTGATGCCGTTCATGTTGGCGATGTCCAGCGCTCCCCAGGCACGGTCAGCGGTGAAGGATTGGCTGCGAATGATCTTCATGGGCGGTCCGTCGAAAGAAATGGCGGTGCCAAGGCTAACCCAAACCGGCGAACAGCTGCGCCAGCCAATCGATAAATACCCGAACCCGGTTACTCAGGTGCCGGTTCGGCGGATACAACACGTGAAACGGATACCGGGGCGGGCGCCAGTCCTGAAGAATCGGCACCAGCTCGCCACGCTCGATGTGCGGTTGCACGGTGTAAGTGAACGTGTGGATCACCCCAAGACCCGCCAGCCCTGAGGCCAGATGGGCATTGCTCTCGTTGACACTGAATGCTCCCTGCCCCCGAATCTCGAACTTTTCACCGTTGCGCTCGAATCGCGCCGGCATTACCCGCCCGGTACGCGCCGAGTGATAACTGACGATGCGATGATTTTTCTCAAGGTCTCGCGGGTCCATCGGAAAGCCAAAACGTTCGAGATAGCCGGGGGTGGCGCAGGTGGTCCATGACGACAGGCCCAGGGGTCGCGCAGCCATGGAGAGTTCGGTCAATGGCCCGCCGCGAATCACGCAATCGACGTTTTCGCTGATCAGGTCCACGGGCCGATCGCTGACACCCAACTCGACCTGGATGTCCGGGTATCGGGCATAGAAATCCGGCAATGCGGGGATGATCAGGATCGTCGCCACCGAGCCGCCGACATCGACGCGAATCCTGCCGCGCGGGTGGCCCTGGGCACTGGCGAAACTGTTGTCCAGATCGTCCAGCTCCACCATCAACTGCAAGGCGCGCTCGTAGTAAGCCATGCCATCCGCCGTCACCGTCAGCCGGCGCGTGGTGCGCTGTAACAGCCGCGCACCGAGGTGTTCTTCAAGCTCGGCCACCAGTTTGCTGACCGAGGTTTTTGGCATGTTCAGCGAGTCGGCGGCCCTGGTAAACGAACCGGCCTGCACGACGCGGGAGAAAACACGCATGGCCAACAGTTGATTCATGACAGACATCTCAAGGGACAAGCCTTGAGTATTGTCCACAACCATGTACAAACAAACCCGATTCAGGCGATTTTTCCGATGAATCTTCCGACATAGAGTTTGTTCAACGGCGCACGACAGTGCCAGGAACTTCCTTAACGACTCAGCGGAGATTCACCTCATGAGCAACACACTCAAAGGCAAGGTTGCACTGATCACTGGCGGCACCACCGGCATCGGCCTGGCATCGGCTCAAGCGTTCGTCGACCAAGGCGCCACGGTGTTCATCACCGGCCGCCGCCAGGCCGAACTGGATGCCGCGGTCAGCAGCATCGGTCACAACGTCACCGGGATTCAGGGCGACGTCGCGAACCTTGCCGACCTGGACCGCATCTTCGACGTGATCAGGACCAAGGCCGGTACTCTGGACATCGTCTTTGCCAATGCGGGCGGTGGCGACATGTTGCCCCTCGGCGCGATTACCGAGGAACACTTCGACCGGATTTTCGGCGTCAACGTCAAAGGCTTGCTGTTCACCGTGCAGAAATCATTGCCGCTGCTCAAGGACGGCGGTTCGGTGATTCTCACCGCGTCCACGACCGCCACCAAAGGTACGGAAAACTTCAGCGTCTACAGCGCCAGCAAAGCGGCGGTGCGCAACTTTGCCCGCTCCTGGTTGCTGGATTTGAAAGCCCGCAGGATTCGCGTCAATGTCATCAGCCCCGGCCCGATTCACACGCCCGGCCTGACCGAACTTGCGCCAGCAGACCAGCAGCAGGGGTTGCTGGATTACCTCGCCAGCCAAGTGCCGATTGGCCGTCTTGGAACGCCATCGGAAGTGGGCAAAGCCGCGGTGTTCCTCGCCTCGGATGACAGCAGCTTCATCAATGGGATCGAGTTGTTCGTCGATGGCGGATTTGCACAGATTTGATCGCTGCACACAAAAACGCGGCGCCTTGAACGGCGCCGCGTTTTTTTATGGATGACCGGTCGCGCTGCACACTTCGGCAGGTCGCGGCCGCATCAACGCCAGCAACGCACCGACCGACAGGACAATCAGCACGGCACCATAACCATCGGTGGTCGCCACCAGGCCAAACGTGCGCGTCAGATTCCCCGCCAGCAACGACGGCAAGCAGAACGCCAGGTAACTGAGCACGTAATACGCCGACATCAACCCGGCCCGCTCATGGGGCTGCGCCAGCGGAACCAGACTGCGCACCGCGCCGAGGAAACCGGCGCCGAATCCGCAACCGGCCACCAGCGTGCCGAGGAAAAACAATGCCAGGCTGGCGCTGTGCACGCCCAGCAACAGCAACACGAGGCCGATGGGCAGTAACGTGCCGCCCAGCAATAGCCCCCTGGCGGCAGGCCGGTTGCGCAGGGTAAAGATCATCAGCGCGCCGGTCAGCGTCAATGCGGCGACTGCCGCTCCCCCCATCAGGTTCGAGGTGGAACCGGTGGCCGTGCGCAGCAACGAAGGGCCGAGCGAGGCATAAAAACCGCCGAGTGCCCAGGTCGCGATATTCAGCGGCAACACTCGCCACAAGGTCGAGCGAGCCTGGGTCGGCACATGCAGGGTCGGACGCAACGAGGCCCATGCCCCCGGTTGCGAACTGACGCTTTCCGGCAAGCGCCAGACATACAGCGCCTGCATCACAAACAGCGCGAACAACACCCAATAAGTGAGCTGCAGCGGCAGCGGTGCAAACTCGGCCAGCAAGCCGCACCCCACGGCGCCAACCGCCATACCAAGCAGCGGCGCGACACTGTTGATCAGCGGCCCCTGCTGGCGATCGGTGTCCAGCAGCGCGGCGCTCAATACGGCGGTGGCCATCCCGGTCGCGAACCCCTGAAGCACTCGTGCGCCGATCAACCACGCCACGCTGTCGGCATTGATAAACAACAGCATCGCCAGCAGGTTCAGCAGGACGGCGCTGAAAATGACCGGTTTGCGTCCCAGGTAGTCCGAGAGCGAACCGACCGTCAGCAGCGCCACCAGCAGACTGATGGCGTAGATGCCGAAAATCACGGTCAAGGTTGCTGCCGAGAAATGCAGCTGCTCCTGATACAAGTGATACAACGGCGTCGGCGCCGTGGAAGCGGCGAGAAAACTCAGTAAAGTGATCGCCAGAAACCACAGGGTTGAACGGCTGGAAACAGAACTCGACATGCGCACACTCCGCAAAAGCTAACTTTTTGCTTTTGCGGAGTGTGCTACTCGTCTGCGCTTAAAGCAAATTCTTTGTGTTAAGGTCCGCTCCATGGCTATTAAAGAAGGTTTACGCCCCGGCGGCCGCAGTGCCCGGGTGCAAGAGTCGATTCATTCGGCAGTCCGTGCGCTCCTCGAAGAACAGGACCGTTCCACCGTGACCGTCCCGCAAATCGCGGCTCGCGCGGGGGTTACGCCGTCGACCATCTATCGGCGTTGGGGCGATCTGTCGGCCTTGCTGGCGGATGTCGCCCTGGCGCGCATGCAACCCGACAGCGAGCCTGCCAACACCGGCAGCCTGCGCGGGGATGTGCAGGCCTGGGCCGAGCAGTATCTGGACGAGATGAGCTCCGAACCTGGCCGCAACATGCTGCGCGATGTGCAATCGAGCCCGACGCCGGGTCTGTGTGTGACGATCATTGGCGGGCAGTTGCAGATGATTCTGGATCGTTATCCGGATCAGCCGAAACCGGGTGTTGATCGGCTGATCAATCTGATGGCGGCGCCTACGGTGTTTCGCATTCTGTTTTCGCCAGCGCCGCTTGAGGTTGAGGAGTTGCATCGGTTGATCGAGATTGCGTTCAGTCAGTGATGACGCCTTCGCGGGCAAGCCTCGCTCCCACAGGTTTGTGCTGACCGCATGATTTGGATACGACACAGAACCTGTGGGAGCGTGGCTTGCCCGCGAAAAGGCCAGCACAAGCACCTAAAATCTGACTGACGCTCCACCCTGCGACACCCCGCCACTCCACGACCTTGGTCGACACTGACTAACGCGGACGGTCGTGCGAGACTGTCTGTCCGGGCTGTCGTCCCGTGTGTCTTTTGTCTGGAGTTTCCATGTCGCTGTCCAGCGGGCTGATTGCCGCCGTCGCCCTGGCCTATATGGCCATCATGTTCGCCATCGCCTTCTACGGTGACCGTCGCAGCGCGCCGCTGCCGCCGCGAGTGCGCGCCTGGGTGTACAGCCTGTCGCTGGCGGTCTATTGCACCAGTTGGACGTTCTTCGGCGCCGTCGGCCAGGCCGCCGAACAACTCTGGTCGTTCCTGCCGATCTACCTCGGGCCGATCCTGCTGCTGGTCTGCGCGCCGTGGGTCCTGCAAAAAATGGTGATGATCAGCAAGCAGGAGAACATCACCTCCATTGCCGACTTCATCGCCGCCCGATACGGCAAATCCCAGTCACTGGCGATTGTCGTGGCGCTGATCTGCCTGGTCGGCGTGCTGCCCTACATTGCGCTGCAACTCAAAGGCATCGTGCTCGGGGTGAACCTGTTGATCGGTGCCGGTGCCGACGCCATGGGCACCCGCGCCCAGGACACGGCGCTGATTGTGTCGCTGGTGCTGGCGTTGTTTACCATCGTCTTCGGTACGCGCAACCTCGACGCCACCGAACACCACCGCGGCATGGTGCTGGCGATTGCGTTCGAGTCCCTGGTCAAGCTGTTCGCGTTTCTCGCGGTGGGTGCGTTCGTGACCTACGGCTTGTACGACGGTTTCGACGACCTCTTCGACCAGGCCATGCTCGCGCCGCGCCTTGAAGCCTACTGGAAGGAAACCATCAACTGGCCATCGATGGTCGTGCAGACCGGCGTGGCGATGATGGCGATCATCTGCCTGCCCCGGCAGTTCCACGTGACCGTGGTGGAAAACATCGACCCGCAGGATTTGCGCCTGGCCAAGTGGGTGTTCCCGGCGTACCTCGCGTTGGCGGCATTGTTTGTCGTGCCGATCGCATTGGCCGGCCAGATGCTGCTGCCAAGTTCAGTGTTGCCGGATTCCTTTGTGATCAGCCTGCCTCTGGCCCAGGCCCATCCCGCCCTGGCGATGCTGGCCTTTATCGGCGGTGCTTCGGCGGCGACCGGCATGGTGATTGTTGCCAGCGTGGCGCTGTCGACCATGGTCTCCAATGACATGCTGCTGCCGTGGCTGCTACGTCGCAACAACGCCGAGCGGCCGTTCGAAGTGTTCCGCCAGTGGATGCTGTCGGTGCGCCGCGTCAGCATCGTGGTGATTTTGCTGCTAGCGTACGTCAGCTATCGACTGCTGGGCTCGACCGCGAGCCTGGCGACCATCGGCCAGATCGCCTTTGCCGCCGTGACCCAACTGGCCCCGGCCATGCTTGGCGCGCTGTACTGGAAACAGGCCAACCGCCGTGGCGTGTTCGCCGGCCTCGCCGCCGGTACGTTCCTGTGGTTTTACACGCTGATTCTGCCTATTGCCGCGCATAGCCTCGGCGTGTCGTTGAGCACGTTCCCCGGGCTGGCGTGGCTACACAGCAATCCGCTGAACCTGCCGCTCACCCCGCTGACCCAAGGCGTGGTGTTGTCGCTGGCGGCCAACTTCACGCTGTTTGCCTGGGTGTCGGTGCTGTCACGTACAAGGGTTTCGGAGCACTGGCAGGCCGGGCGTTTCATCGGCCAGGAAATCAGTGCCCGCCCCAGCGCGCGTTCAATGCTGGCGGTGCAAATCGAAGATCTGCTGCAACTCGCGGCACGGTTTGTCGGTGAAGAACGCGCCCGTCAGAGTTTTATCCGTTTCGCCTACCGCCAGGGCAAAGGCTTCAACCCGAACCAGAACGCCGACAGCGAGTGGATCGCCCATACCGAACGTTTGCTGGCCGGTGTACTGGGTGCTTCTTCGACGCGGGCGGTGGTAAAAGCCGCCATCGAAGGGCGGGAAATGCAACTTGAGGACGTCGTGCGCATCGCCGACGAAGCCTCGGAAGTGCTGCAATTCAACCGCGCCTTGTTGCAAGGCGCGATCGAGAACATTACCCAGGGCATCAGCGTGGTCGACCAGTCGCTGCGGCTGGTGGCATGGAACCGGCGTTATCTGGAACTGTTCAATTACCCGGATGGCTTGATCAGCGTCGGTCGGCCGATTGCCGACATCATTCGCTACAACGCCGAGCGTGGTCTGTGCGGGCCGGGTGAAGCTGAAGTGCACGTCGCACGCCGATTGCACTGGATGCGTCAGGGCCGTGCCCACACGTCTGAAAGACTTTTCCCCAATGGCCGTGTGATCGAGCTGATCGGCAACCCGATGCCGGGCGGCGGTTTCGTCATGAGCTTCACCGACATCACCGCGTTCCGCGAGGCCGAGCAGGCGCTGACCGAAGCCAACGAAGGCCTGGAGCGACGGGTCACCGAGCGCACCCACGAGCTGTCGCAACTCAACGTGGCCCTGACCGAAGCCAAGGGCACCGCCGAGTCGGCCAACCAGTCGAAGACCCGCTTTCTCGCAGCGGTCAGCCACGACCTGATGCAACCGCTGAACGCCGCCCGACTGTTTTCTGCAGCCCTGTCCCATCAGGACGATGGCTTGTCCAGCGAAGCGCAGAAACTGGTTCATCACCTGGATTCATCACTGCGCTCGGCCGAAGACCTGATCAGCGATTTGCTGGACATTTCCCGCCTGGAAAACGGCAAGATCAACCCGGAGCCGAAACCGTTCGTGCTCAATGAGCTGTTCGATATTCTTGGCGCGGAATTCAAGGCGCTGGCCCGGGACCAGGGGCTCAAATTCCGCGTTCGCGGCAGTACGCTGCGGGTCGACAGTGACATCAAACTGTTGCGGCGGATCTTGCAAAACTTCCTGACCAACGCCTTTCGCTACGCCAAGGGGCCAGTGCTGTTGGGGGTTCGCCGGCACAAGGGTGAACTGTGCCTGGAGGTCTGGGACCGTGGCCCGGGGATCCCGGAAGACAAACTGAAAGTGATTTTCGAGGAATTCAAACGCCTCGACAGCCACCAGACCCGTGCCGAGAAAGGCCTGGGCCTGGGCCTGGCGATTGCTGACGGGCTGTGTCGCGTTCTGGGCCACACCTTGCAAGTGCGTTCCTGGCCGGGGCGCGGTAGCGTGTTCAGCGTCAGCGTGCCGTTGGCTCACGCGCAAATCGCGGCGCCGGCCAACGTCACCGAACTCAACGGCAAACTCCTGAGCGGCGCACAGGTGCTGTGCATCGACAACGAGGACAGCATCCTTATAGGCATGAACAGCTTGTTGACCCGCTGGGGTTGTCAGGTCTGGACAGCGCGCAATCGCGACGAATGCGCGGCGTTGCTCAGCGATGGCGTACGTCCGCAATTGGCGCTGGTGGATTATCACCTGGACGACGGCGAGACCGGGACCGAGTTGATGGCGTGGCTGCGCACCCGTTTGGGCGAGCCGGTGCCCGGTGTGGTGATCAGCGCCGATGGGCACCCCGAGACGGTGGCGCAGGTGCATGCGGCGGGGTTGGATTACCTGGCCAAACCGGTGAAACCGGCGGCGTTGCGGGCGTTGTTGAGTCGGCATTTGCCGTTGTAGATCGGCAGGTTTTTAGTGATGTGGTGTTTTGACGGACGCCATCGCCGGCAAGCCGGCTCCTACAGTTGAGAACGCGGTTAACTGTAGGAGCCGGCTTGCCGGCGATGCTTTTGAGATTACTCGGGCAATTCGACCAGGCCATCGACATCCGTCATCGCCCGCTCCAACAGGTCCGCCGGCAGACTCTTGCTGGCCCGCGCGCCGAGCAACTTGAGCTGCTCGCTGCGGCTGACCAGGTTGCCACGGCCTTCCGTCAGCTTGTTGCGCGCCGAGCTGTAGGCCTTGTCCAGTTGCTGCAAGCGATTGCCGACTTCATCCAGGTCCTGAATGAACAACACGAACTTGTCGTACAGCCACCCTGCCCGCTCGGCAATTTCACGGGCGTTCTGACTCTGCCGCTCCTGCTTCCACAGGCTGTCGATGACACGCAGGGTGGCCAGTAACGTGGTCGGGCTGACGATCACGATGTTGCGGTCGAACGCTTCCTGAAACAGCGTTGGCTCCGCCTGTAACGCCGCGGAAAACGCCGCTTCGATGGGCACGAACAGCAAGACGAAATCCAGGCTGTGCAAGCCGTCGAGCCGTTTGTAATCCTTGCCGGCCAGACCTTTGACGTGGTTGCGCAGCGACAGCACGTGCTGCTTGATGGCGATCTGGCCGATGGCATCGTCTTCGGCCGCCACGTATTGCTGATAGGCCGTCAGGCTGACCTTGGAGTCGACCACCACCTGCTTGTCGCCAGGCAGATAAATGATCACGTCCGGCTGGAACCGCTCGCCATCCGGGCCCTTGAGATTGACCTGGGTCTGATACTCGCGGCCCTTCTCCAGACCGGCGTGCTCAAGCACCCGCTCGAGAATCAGCTCACCCCAGTTACCCTGGGTCTTCTGCCCTTTCAAGGCGCGGGTCAGGTTGGTCGCTTCGTCGCTCAGGCGCAGGTTCAGCTGTTGCAGACGCTCCAGCTCCTTGGCCAGCGAAAAGCGTTCGCGCGCCTCGGCCTGATAGCTTTCCTCGACGCGTTTTTCAAACGACTGGATGCGCTCTTTCAACGGATCGAGCAACTGCCCCAAACGCTGCTGACTGGTTTCGGCGAAGCGCTGCTCGCGCTCGTCGAAGATCTTGCCGGCCAGCTCGGCGAACTGGGCACGCAGCTCGTCCCGCGAGCCTTGCAGGTCACTGAGACGCTGCTGATGGCTTTCCTGTTGCTCACGCAGCTCGGCATTCAGCGAGGCGGCTTGAGCGTCCAGGCGACGCAACTCAACGTCTTTGCCGGCGCGCTCGATGTTCCAGGCATGAGCGGCGTCGCGGGCGTCATCACGTTCGATCTGCAGCAGTTCGACTTCACGGCGCAAGGCGGCGAGGTCTGCCTGCTTGGCGGCGTTGGCCTGCCCCAGGTCAGCGATTTCGTCGCGAGCGGCTTCGAGCTGGGCATTCAACCCATCCTGTGCCAGGTTGGCCATGGCCAGACGCTCTTCCAGCAGTGCAACCTCTGACTGCGTGGTGCTCGCACGGCGCTGAAGTTGCCAGGCCAATACCAGCAACGGCAGTGCAGCACCTGCCAGACCGAGCAATATGCTGGTCAAGTCCATCGCCATAGCCAATCCTGCCCGTTCGATAAAGCTTGAAGGTTAACCAAGGTGTCAGGTCTTGGACAGCTCAGTCTTCGATCAGACCGAGTTCCTGTTGAGCGCGCCGATCCCCGGCGCGCGCGGCCTGACGCAAGAGGTCCTGGCCGATACGGCGGTCCCGGGCATTCCCGCATTCGCGGCACATCAACTGACCGAGACGGCTCTGCGCGGCCACCACGCCTTCACGCGCCGGCTGCTTGAGCAAACGCCCGGCGAAATGTTTGACGTTGTGGTTTTCGCCCAGACGCGGGCTGTCCAGCAGCCATTCGGCCACACGCATCGAAAAGCGCTTGGGTGGGGTGACGCTGGTAGGTGTCGAGGTTGCGGGAGCTGGTACTGAGCGAAACTTCATAAAGCACTGTGGGGCAGATCGGAAGGCGCGCCACTCTACTCTTTTTTTCTTACAGGTAAAGCCTAAAAAAACCCGGCACGCCCGTCCTAGAGCAAGCGCTCGGGACAATCCACAGAAGCTGTGGATAACTCAGTGGACAACCGCCCTTGAACTCTCGCAAAGCCCTGTGGAATGGGGCTCGCAGTCAAACTGACGATTTTTTCACCAGTAAAAAAAACCGATGTTTTTCATTGACTTAAATTTTGGTTACAGGCACCCACTACGTTTGAAGGGCTGATGACAGTGGGGTGACAGTCCGCGCAACTTATGTGCACAAGTACCTTCGAGGCAGTTATATCCATGCGCTTTTTCGGCGCATTTTCTCACCTGGCTTGGGGATAAACCCTGGCGAACCCATGATCCAGACCGGTTTCGAACCGACGAACGTCGACGACCGATGGTCGGAATCTGTGCCATTACAGGGCGAAACCGGCGCTCTCTGGCTGTGGGTAAGCGCCAGTCCGCACACGAATGGCGGCATCCGGGAGATGTTTTTGACTAACACACTTCCTTTCTGCAATTCAATCCGTTAGTATCCGCGGCGTTAGTACCAAGCTGAAAGTCAATTCTGGTCGAACAAATCCTCCCGGTCAGCCTTCCCAAAGGAAGCCTCAACCGAACAAGCGGGATCGACCACCTCGATGGTTTCCAGGTAAACCTTGCGCCAACACAGCCTTTGAATCGAAAGCAAAGGGTGTTGCGAAGCTCACTTACTCTGACCGAACCAGCCTGCAAATTGATCAGGATCTTCACCCCGGGCCCAGAACCTTTGCCCTTGATGTGTTGCCTGCCCTCCTAAGTACCTACCTGCCAGCCCAAGCGCGCCAACTTAATCAGCGCTTCAAACTGGCTGCTTTGTTCCAGTCGGGTTCTTCGTTCGACCAATGGTGGTCGTCGTCACTGGAACGTTTTAATTTTGCACGGTTCTTATCCGTGTCGCTTGTAGGAACACCCATTAATGACTACTCAAATCCACACCCAGGATGCCATTCGCACCCTAACCAACGCTTTTGCACCAATGAACTGCCTGATCATGGCCGCTCGCAAAGGCTGCTTCAGTTTCACTCTGGTCAACGAACACGGCATCGCTCGTCACAGCGAACGCCTGTACCCCGATCAATACTCCAGCGCCGAGCCGCTGCAGGCCGTGATCGAGCGTACCCGTCAGGCACTGGTTGCCTGAGACGCCAGAAACGCTGAAAACCTCAAAAGCCTCGCCTTGAAAAGCGGGGCTTTTTATTGCCTGTTGTTTCGTGTGCGGCCGTTTCTGGGTGTTTGGGACTGGGCTAGGTGTACATATCCGGTTCTTCGGTATCGGCGGCTATTGGTTTCGCTCTTACAGCGAGTCACTTGGAAAAGCCCCAAGTAACCAAGGGCTCTTGCCCCTTTCGTTCGGTGCCTCGCCTAGGCTCGGCATGCCCTCGCTCCGGCCCTGCTCCATGGGCCCGCCGCCATCGGCCATCCATGGCCGGGGGCGGCTAACCCGGCATCCATGCCGGGTTGCCCACTGCGCAGAACCTCCACTCGGCCTCTCGAGGGGGCGCTCAGATCAAAAGCGGAAGGCGAGCTAACGCTCGGCCTGATGAGTGGTGAAAAGCAAAAGCG